>NZ_RZTB01000058.1:35016-35780 GCF_003997735.1 Mesorhizobium sp. M7A.F.Ca.MR.148.00.0.0
GCAAAAGACCGTTCGGCCATTTTTCAATCCTTCCGTTGCCGCCCTGCGCTGGCGGCGCGTAGGTCTATCTGCTTGAGCATGACCTCTTCCGAAAATGCTAAATGTCGTGCTTGCGAATGTTCTTCAGCATCTTCAAAAGCGTGGTGATCAGTGCTGCGTATTCAGCGTCGTCGATATCGTCGAACATCGCCTCGAACGCGTCATGCATGGCCGGCCAGGCGCGCGCGAACTCGGCGCGGCCCTCGTCGGTCAGGAACACATGGCGGATGCGGCTGTCGGTGACACCCTGTTCGCGCCGTACCAGGCCCTGGCCCTCCAGTGAGTCGAGCGTCCGGCTCAAGGTCGACTGCTCGATGACCGTATAGACCGAGAGGTCGTTGACGGTGATGCCGTCGGTGACCGACAGCACGGCCAGCGTGCGGACCTGCGGAATGGTCAGGCCTTGCTTGCGAAAATCGTCGCGCAGGGTGGCGTTGTAGCGGCCCATGATGCGGTTCATCAGATAGGGCGCGAATTGCTGCAGGCCGATCTGCCCCAGGGTCGAAATGCGCTGGCGCTTCTCAGTGACCTTCTCTTCCATTACAGCCTCCCCGCCAGGAGAAAGCCGGAACCGCCGCCAAGGCCCGCGCCCGGGTGGGTCGAGGCGCCGATATGGTAGAGGCCCTTGATGCCGGTCTGATGGTTGCGGCTGCTCTTGAACGGCCGCCAAAGGAAGGACTGGTCGATGGTCGAGGAACCGCCATAGGGATCACCACCCACCAGAT
>NZ_RZTB01000590.1:0-264 GCF_003997735.1 Mesorhizobium sp. M7A.F.Ca.MR.148.00.0.0
ATTTTTCTCGGTGACTTCTTCATGATGGTGGTGCTGTTCACGGCGCTGAACGCTTTTCTCGAAAGCTTCTTCTTCCATCGCGGCGACCCGGTCTGGCTGTTCTTCGTCCTCGGCGTGCTTGGCCTCCGGCAAGTCTCGCTGCGGCCGATGGCGGTGCGCGATCCCGATCGCGGCTCGCGATCCTGACAGGGCTTCCCCAGGGAAGCGCTAGCGTCTATGTGAAGGCCTTCCTTCGGAGGGCTTTCGATGACGATCGGGCTTGTT
>NZ_RZTB01000591.1:0-263 GCF_003997735.1 Mesorhizobium sp. M7A.F.Ca.MR.148.00.0.0
GAAGAGGCCGGAATGCTGCGGGGAACCGCGAATTTTCGCCGCACCCAATAGCCCCGGCACGGAAAAAATTCAAACGATTATTTTGGTGTCAGTATTTTCAATCGGTTAGATCACTTGGGAGTTACGTAAACGTCAAAGTCTGTAAGCCGACTTCGGAAGAAATAACCGATGAAGATGGAAATCGTAAGGCCGAATGCGGGCGATGACACCCTTGTGATGCGGGTAGCCGAGGAGGTTCGAGTTGTAGACGTCGGCAGGACAGC
>NZ_RZTB01000592.1:0-263 GCF_003997735.1 Mesorhizobium sp. M7A.F.Ca.MR.148.00.0.0
CTGTTCCAGAAGCGCCAGCCGAGGAAGGCGAGATAGGCGACGCCGAGCCACTTGATGGCCAGGAAAACCATGCCGAAACTCTGTGCGACGAAGGCGAGGCCGAGCACCACGGCGGTCAGATAGGTGATGTCGCCCACCATCAGGCCAAAGGACATCGCCAGCGACGAGCGGAAGCCGGAGCCGAGCGCACGCGCGACCAGAGCGGTGATGCCGGGACCAGGGATCGCGGCTGCGATGCCGAGGGCGGCGCTGTAGGCGAGGAA
>NZ_RZTB01000593.1:0-262 GCF_003997735.1 Mesorhizobium sp. M7A.F.Ca.MR.148.00.0.0
TGCCGGCGAATGAAACCGTGACCGCGGTGTTCGACCTGGCCGGCTTCGCTGGGGATCACGCCGAACGCCAGACGTTGATCGAACTTGTGGCTGTGCATCTCGTCCACCTGCGACGCGACGGTCCGACCTTGGCCTTCGCCGCGCTCGGCATAGATATGAAGTAGTCATCAACCAGACTTGGTGCGGGTCCGAACCAACTCGATTCAAGCTTATTTGCCGACCGAACCGTCCAGCGTTTGCCGGGAAGAATACTCCGTGCCTT
>NZ_RZTB01000594.1:0-262 GCF_003997735.1 Mesorhizobium sp. M7A.F.Ca.MR.148.00.0.0
TTCGGCTCCAAGGCACTGGCGCTCAGCCATGGCGCGGTGGCCGCATGTGCGGCCAGAATGCTCGGCCGGCCGGTGCGGCTGGTGATGACGCGGCCCCAGACTTTTGCGGGCTATGGTGGCCGCGCGGCGACACGCCAGACCGTGACGATCGGCGCCGACACGCAAGGAAAGATCCAGTCGATCGTGCATCGCGGCGTCAACGAGACATCCATCGACGGCATGTGGGTCGAGCCGCTGGGATCGGTCACCTCGATCATGTATG
>NZ_RZTB01000595.1:0-262 GCF_003997735.1 Mesorhizobium sp. M7A.F.Ca.MR.148.00.0.0
TGCCGGCGAATGAAACCGTGACCGCGGTGTTCGACCTGGCCGGCTTCGCTGGGGACCATGCCGAGCGGCAGACATTGATCGAACTCGTGGCTGTCCATCTCGTCCACCTGCGACGCGATGGTCCGGTTCTGGCCTTCGCTGCGCTCGGCATAGACATGAAGTAGTCATCAACCAGATTTGGCGCGGGTCCGAACCAACTCGATTCAGGCTTATTTGCCGACCGAACCGTCCAGCGTTTGCCGGGAAGAATACTCCGTGCCTT
>NZ_RZTB01000596.1:0-262 GCF_003997735.1 Mesorhizobium sp. M7A.F.Ca.MR.148.00.0.0
AGACCGTCAGGCTGATCGACCGGCAACGTCCGGACTGGTCGCTGGAACAGGCCTTTTATGCCGACCCTGCGATCTTCGCGCTGGAGCGTGACTTGTGGTTTCCGCGTCAATGGATGCTTGTCGCCCATGCCAGTGAGGTGCCTGAAAGGGGCCGCTACATCGTGCGTCAGCTGTTCGACGAGGAGATCATCATCGTGCGCTTCGGCGATGGCGAGGACGACATCGCGGCCTACTACAATGTCTGCACCCATCGCGGCTCGCG
>NZ_RZTB01000597.1:0-262 GCF_003997735.1 Mesorhizobium sp. M7A.F.Ca.MR.148.00.0.0
GCCGGATCGTCCCCAGGCGCCGCGCCTGGTTCGAGGAATCGGTGAGCCAGCCGACACGGATGCCGAGATCAATCTGCTCGTCGACCAGATTGGCGACCGCGTCGTCGAAGATCGCCTCGACGCGCATGTGCGGATAGGTTCTGAGATAGGCCGCCATGACCGGAGCTACCATCTTGGTGCCGTAGTCGAGTGGCGCTGTCAGCCTCAACGTTCCGCTCGGTTCGACGGCCCCGCGCGAGATTTCGCCATAGGCCGCCTCCGC
>NZ_RZTB01000598.1:0-262 GCF_003997735.1 Mesorhizobium sp. M7A.F.Ca.MR.148.00.0.0
GGAATTTGGTGTCTGTGGTCATCGGAGTTTCTCGGGCGAGTATATTTGGGCCGGACCTATCCGCTGGATGACAGATCAGGTCAACCAAGCAGGTTGTCGGCGCTGCGATCCTTCACACCCCCCTCTGTCCTGCCGGACATCTCCCCCGCAAGGGGGGAGATTGGCAGTTCCAGCACCTGCGCTCACACAGCAGGCGGGTTCAACCGGGCAAAGCCTTCCTGCCGCCGATACGGGAAGTAGGGGTAGGGCGCGGTGACTTCGC
>NZ_RZTB01000599.1:0-261 GCF_003997735.1 Mesorhizobium sp. M7A.F.Ca.MR.148.00.0.0
CTCGACATCGATAGCCGCGAATCGCTGATCCATGCGCTGAACGAGTTTCCCGGCGCCGTGATCCTGATCTCGCATGATCGCCATCTGCTGGAGGCAACCGCCGACCGCCTGTGGCTGGTCAAGGACGGCGCGGTCAACCCCTATGACGGCGATCTCGAGGACTACAAGACGCTGGTCACCGGCGTCTCCGGCGACCGCCGCGGCAAGCGCGAGGCCGACAAGGCGTCAAAAGCCGACCGCCGCCGCGATGCGGCGGCTCGC
>NZ_RZTB01000059.1:0-34823 GCF_003997735.1 Mesorhizobium sp. M7A.F.Ca.MR.148.00.0.0
GCCCCGCCCGCCCGAAAGGCCGATGCCGCCGATCACGGCGACCAGCACGATGTCGTAGAGCAGCGTCGAATTGACGACGCGGGTGTTGATCGAATGCAGGCTCGCCGCCGTCAGCAGGCCGGCGACCAGTGCGACGAAAGCGGAAAGCACATAGCGCAGCACCAGCATCGGCCGCACCGGAATGCCGATGTTGCGGGCGGCAACCGGATTGTCGCCGGCGAAGTAGATGTAGCGGCCCCATTTGGTGTAGTGCAGGAACAGGAAGAAGAGGAAGGCGAGGCCGGCAAAGACGAACACCTCGACCGGAATATCGAGGAAGCGCAGGCCGCCGAGCAGCTCGACCCAGTGGCCCTGCGGCACCGGCACCGCATCCTGCGTGATCAGCTGCGAGCGCACATAGCCGAAGACGAAGGAGCCTGTCGCCAGCGTCACGAAGATCGCGGGCACATCGGCATAGGCGACGAGAAAGCCGTTGAGCAGGCCGATGGCCAGCACACCGGCCAGCACATAGGCGAAGGCCAGCCCGTCCGGCGTTCCCGAATTCAGAAGTTGCAGATACCAGGCGACAGACATCGCCATGATCGCCACGGCGGAGAGGTCGATGCCGCGTCCGATGATGACGACGGCCATGCCGAGCGCAAGGATGCCCAGCACCGACACGGAGCGGACGATGGCGACGAGATTGTTGGGATCGATGAAACCCGGCAGGCCTATGGCCGCTGCAACGAACAGCACCACCGCTATGGCAAAGACAATGCCTTCCTGATTCAGGCTCCTGAAATTCGGCCAGCCGATCGTGTTCATGTCTGCGTTTGCCCCGATGGCAGCGCTGCCATCCCTGGGAAAGAACGCTAATCGGCCCAACGCCGGTTCGTCAAATGAATCCGCGCTCGGAACCCCGGCCGGCAGCGATATTTACCAAATGGACGCGTCGATTGCCGAAGCTGGCGCAATGCTCGGAAAACTCTGCACTTTTGGCAATTGCTTGCGCCATAGCCGCCACTCGCGAAAAGGCTGCACCAAGGCGAAAGGACAAGACGGAATTTATCTCCGCATCAGGCGGAAAAATCGATCTCAATTTCCCGGCGAGTGGCCGGAAACCTCCGCGCCCGCACCTGGCGGCAGCACGAGAAAACGCAACGCCGCCACCAGCCCGATGGCGCCGATCGCCAGGAAGGCGACTCGAAAATCGACAAGATCGAGCTCTGGCCGGTCCCTGGCGATCTGCGACAAATTGAGGATCGCCGCCGCCACCGCGACGCCGAACAACATCGCCACCTGCTGCAGCATCGAGGACAGCGTCGCCGCCGAGCTTCGTTGCGCCGCATCGATGTCGGCGAAGGCCAGTGTGTTGAGCGCGGTGAACTGCATCGAGCGCGACAGGCCGGCGATCAGCATCAGCGCCGCCACCAGCACCTGTGGCGTCTGCGGCGAGATCGCAGCACATGCCATAATCGCCGCCGAAGCGATCAGGCCGTTGACGACCAGCACCGACCGGAAGCCGAAACGGCGCAGCGTTGGTGTCGTCACCGTCTTCATGCCGAGATTGCCGAGGAAATAGGCCAGGATCATCAAGCCGGCATCGACGGACGAGAGGCCAAAGCCGACCTGGAACAGCAGCGGCAGCAGGAATGGCGTGGCGTTGATCGCCACCCGGAAAATGGTGCCGGCGGCAAGCGTCGAGATGGCGAAGGTCAGCACCTTGAACGAGGAGAGATCGAGCAGCGGATGCGGCGCGCGCCTGAGATGCCGCACCGCCAGCCAGCCGATGACGATGCCGGCTACGACCAGCAGCACCGTCGGAAGAACGCCGTCCTCCGGGTGCGCGATGCGTTCAAGGCCATAGAGAAGCAACGCAAGCCCCGCCGATGTCAGGAAAAAACCCGGCCAGTCGAGCGGCTTGGGGTCGGCTTCGCGATCGCCCGGAATGAAGCGGGCGACCAGCACCAACCCGACCACGCCAAGCGGGATGTTGATGAAGAAATTCCAGTGCCAGGACAGATAGGTGGTGATGAAACCGCCAAGCACCGGCCCGATCACCGGCGCAAACAGCGCCGGCCAGGTGATCAGTGCCGTGGCGTTCAGCAGCTCCGACTTCGACGCATTACGCAGTACCAGGATGCGCCCGACCGGCGTCATCAGCGCGCTGCCGAGCCCTTGCACGACACGTGCGGCGACGAACTGGGTCAGGTTTTGCGAGACGCCGCAGGCAAGCGAGGCCAGGGTGAACAGGACAATCGCCAGCAGGAAGATGTTGCGTGCGCCGAACCGGTCGGCGAGCCAGCCCGACAGCGGCACGAATACGGCCATGGTCAGCATGTAGACGGTGATGCCGATGCTGATCGCTACCGCTGACACGCCGAAGGAAGCCCCCATCTGCGGCAGCGAGGTTGAGATGATCGTCGAATCCAGAAACTGCATGAAGAACGCGATGGCGACGATCAGCGCCACGCGCCGCGCATTGGTGGCCGTTTCGGGTAAGGTTTCGGTCTCGGGAATGGCAGTCATGACGGAACCGGTTTGAACAGCATTTGGCCGGACGCGTCCAGAGACGGCGCAACAAACTTTCGTGTCCCGCCTTGGCCTGCTATGGGATGAACGGGGTGGCCGAGGAAAGTGTCCGCGTAACATGAAGCCCATCTACATCGACTACCTCAATGCCCTCGACATCGACGCCCTTGCCATGACCGATGGCGAAATCATTGCCGCCGTCGAGGCTGGCCTGGTGGCGCAAGGCAATGGCCAGACGGTGATCGAACCGCGTGTCCATCTCGAGCCGGATCCGTCCTTCCACGGCCATTTCAATGTGCTGCGCGGCTACGTCGCGCCGCTCGACACCGCCGGCGTCAAGATCGTCGGCGACTATGTCGACAACTACCTGCACGGCCTGCCTTCCGAATTCGGCATCCTCAATTTGTTCGACCCGCGCACCGGCGCGCCGCGCGCCATCCTCGACGCCACCGTCATCACCGACATGCGCACCGGCGCCGTCACCGCCATCGGCGCCAAGCATCTGGCACGCAAGAATTCGAAGGTGCTGGCCCATATCGGCGCGCGCGGCACCGCCTACTGGAATGTGCGCCTGCTCGACCATCTCTTCGATTTCGAAGAGATCCGCGTCCATTCGCGCCGCCCGGAAAGCCGCGACGGTTTTGCCGCCAAACTCTCCGCCGATCTCGGCAAGACAGTGACGGCGGTGGCCGACTGGAAAAGCTGCATCGAGGGCGCCGACATCGTCGTCGAAGCCTCGCGCCTGCCGGAGCCGCAGCCATTGCTCAAGACCGAATGGATCAAGCCGGGCGCACTGGTCGTGCCCTATGGCACGATGAGCGCGGTCGAACTGTCGCTGACCGACATCATGCAGAAAATGGTCGTCGACGATTGGGGCCAGTGCAAGGGCGGCAAGTTCGGCTCGCTGCGCGCCCATGTCGAGACCGGGCGGCTGAGCGAGAAGACGCTGCATGCCGAGCTCGGCCAGATTGCCGCCGGTCTGAAAGCCGGGCGCGAAAGCGACGCCGAAACGATCCTGTTCTGGCATCGCGGCCTGTCGCTGTCCGACATTGCGCTGGGCAAGGCGATGCTGGCCAAGGCCCAAGTGCAAGGCATCGGCCAGCGGCTGCGCTTCGCATGAGCGCGCTCGTCCTCACCGGAACCGGCGTCGGTATTGACGATGTCGCTGCGGTCGCCCGCGATGGGCGCAAGGTGGAGGTTGGACCCGATGTCATCGGCAGGCTGGAAAAGGCACGAAAAGTGCTCGACCAGGCCGCCGCGTCCGGCCAGCAGATCTATGGCCTCAACACCGGGCTCGGCGCCAATCTCGGCACTGCTGTCGAAGGCGACGCGGGCGCCTTCCAGCGCCAGTTGCTTGAAGGACGCAGCGGCGCCGTCGGCGAGGTGCTGCCGGTCGAAGCCGTGCGGGCAACCATGCTTGCCCGTGCGTCGATGCTGTCGGTCGGCGGCTCCGGCCTATCGCCTTCCGTCTTCGTCGCTTTGGTCGACGCGCTCAATGCCGGCGTCCATCCCGTCATGCCGTCGCTCGGCTCGATCGGCGCCGGCGACCTGGTGTTGATGACGGCACTCGCCCGCATGCTCACTGGCGATGGCGAAGCCGACTATCAGGGCCGTCGCATGCCGGCGGCCAAGGCGCTGATGATGGCGCGCCTCGCCCCCATCAGCCTGGCGCCGAAGGACGGGCTATCGCTGATCAACGCTTCGGCGGTGTCCGCCGGCAGCGCCGCACTTGCGGTGACGGATGCGCTGTCGGCTCTTGCCCAGCAGCAGCAGGCCGGGGCTCTGACTATGGAAGGTTTTGGCGCCAACCGCACCATCCTCGACCCGCGCCTGCATATGGCGCGCCCGGCGGCAGGCCAGCAGCAAGCAGCCAAGGTGCTGCACGATCTGCTCGTCCGAGATGAGGCGCCGGCGCCGACCACTTTGCAGGACCCGCTGTCGATCCGCTGCATGCCGTCGATCCATGGCGCGCTGATCGAGGCGATCGGTCAGGCGAGACAGGCTGTCGAGATCGAACTCAACGCCGCCGCCGACAACCCGCTGGTGCTGGGCGATGATGAGCTGGTGCTGTCGACCGGCAATTTCCACACCGCGTCGATAGCGCTCGCCTTCGAGACGCTCGGCCTGGCGATCGCCCAATGTGCCGCCGCAAGTGCAGCCCGCTTCATCCAGCTCACCGGTTCGGGCCGCAATGGCCTGCCTAAATATCTGTCACCGGTCGGCGGCGCCTCGGCCGGCTTCGTACCGTTGCAGAAGACGGTGACGTCGATCCTGGCCGCCATCCGCCACAAGGCCAATCCGGTGATGCTCGACTTTCTTCCGGTTTCAGAAGGCGTCGAGGATCACGCCACGCAAACGCCTCTGGCGGTGGCAAAATGCGCCGGGATGATCGCGCTGTGGCGCCGCCTGATCGCCTTCGAACTGATGGCCGCCGCACAGGCCGTCGACCTGCGCGACGGCTTCACATTGGCGCCACGCACCGCAACAATTCACAGGGCGATACGCTCGCTCGTCCCCATGCTGAAAGAGGACCGGCCGCTCGGTATCGACGCCGAGACGCTTTACGGCGCGCTCGCCGGCGGCAGTTGGCCGGCCTGACGCGGCTTCTCAGAAGACGATGGTCTTGTGGCCGTTGAGCATGACGCGGGCTTCGAGATGCAGCTTGACCGCGCGCGCCAGCACCCGGCTTTCGATGTCGCGCCCGACTGCAACGAAATCCTCGGCGCTCATCGCATGGGTGACGCGTTCGGTCTCCTGGTCGATGATCGGGCCCTCGTCGAGGTCGGAGGTGACGTAATGCGCCGTCGCACCGATCAGCTTGACGCCGCGGTCGAAGGCCTGGTGATAAGGCTTGGCGCCCTTGAAGCTCGGCAGGAAGGAATGGTGGATGTTGATCGCCCGTCCGAACAGCCGGTCCGACAGGCCTTTCGAAAAGACCTGCATGTAGCGCGCCAGGATGACCAGTTCGGCCCCCGTCCGCTGCACCAGGTCCAGCAGCTTCTGTTCCTGTTCGGCCTTGTTCTCCCTGGTGGTCGGCCAATGGTGGTAGGGAATGCCCTCCAGTTCGGCGAAGCGGCGGGCATCCTCGTGGTTGGAGACGACGGCGGCAACCTCCGCGTTCAGCCAGCCGACCCTGATCTGGTACAGCAAATGGAGAAGCGCGTGGTCGAACTTGGAGACCATGACGATGATCTTCGGGCGGCGTCCCTGATCGACCAGCGCGGTCTTCATGCCGAAGCGATCGACGCTTGATTTCAGGGCCCGCTCCAGGCTGTCCCTGGTCGAGCCTGGCGGGCTGATGAAGGCTATCCGCATGAAAAAGCGATTGGTCTGCCGGTCCCAGAACTGGCTGCTTTCGGCGATGTTGGCGCCGTTCGCGGCAAGCTCCGCCGTGACGGCGGCAACGATTCCCGGCCGATCCTCGCAGGAAAGCGTGAGAATATGAACCGGCGCGGCCTCGTGCGTCGCATCATTGCCTTGAGATTTCACGCCCTGTCGACCCTTTTCATGAACAAGCTGAGCTCAGCCGGATCCATATGCACCACATGCTTGTCTTCGGGATAGGCGAGACTGTTGACATCGGCAACATACTCCGAGAACGCGGCGATGCGCTCGGCCTGCAAACGATCATATTCGGCGGCGAAATTGCGATAGACCTTGGAATGGCGAGGCATGTGGCCCCGGGTCTGGCCGAGAATGTCGTCGGCGAACAGATATTGCGCATCGCAACCGGTGCCCGCCCCCATCGACAGCATGATCAAGGATGTGCGTTCCGAGATCGCCTTGGCCACCTCGACCGGCACGACCTCGATCTCGGCGCCGATGGCGCCTGCGGCCTCCAGTTGTTTCACCGCCGCGAAGACCTCCATGGCGGTGTCGGCGGTCTTGCCGACCGCCTTGAAGCCGCCGGTCCAGGTGGCCCGTGACGGGATCAGCCCGACATGGCCGATCACCGGGATATTGTCATCGGCCATCCGCTTGACCGTGGCGTAGCCGGCGCTGCAATAGACCGCGTCGGCGCCGGCCTTGTAGAGCCGGAAAGCCCAGCGCACGAAATCGTCCGCCGTGCCGATCTCGTAGAAATTGTCGCCTGGCATGGTGAACAGGCTGGGTGCGGCGTCCCGGTATTGCGGGTTGAGCACCAGTTCGGGCGGCACCGAGACGATGTCGACCCCTGCGCGCTCCGCGGCCTCTGCCTCGTCCATCGTCAGCACGCGCAGCATGGTCAGCTGGCGCTTGCCTTTCATGGCGCGCAAATCCGCCACCGTCGGTCTATTTCGGCTCATCAAAAGGTTCCCTCAGTTGCATTCGGCGGCAGGTCAGCCGATCTGGATCATCACTTTGCCAGCCTCGACCTTCACTGGATAGGTGGCGAGATTGACGCATACCGGTGCGCCTCGAGCCACGCCCGTCTTGTAGTTGAAGCGGCCATTGTGCTTGGGACATTCGATGATGTCGTCCATCACCAGCCCATCGGCCAGATGCGCCTTCTCATGCGTGCAGTACCCGTCGGTTGCGAAGTACTCGTCATCGGGACTGCGATAGATGGCGAAGGTCCGGCCGCCATGATCGAAGCGGATGACATCCTCTTCCTCGACATCGTCGACGCCGCACGCTTCAACCCAGTCGGCCATCTCTCGTCTCCTTGCAACTCTATTCCGCCGCCGCCGGAACGGTCAGCGCATGGAACTCGTCCCGGTATGGCTTGGCCGTCGGCGGCAATTCACGCTTGAGAAAATAGTCCTCGTACTGAAGCTGCTTGATGAGCACCGGCCAGACCTCGCGATAGGCATGCCACATCGAAGGGTTCGGCTCGGGCAGATCGTGCTTGATCAATTCGTGGAGCCTCGGCAGCGCGTGATACGGCACCATCGGGAACATGTGATGTTCGACATGGTAGTTCATGTTCCAATAGATGAAGCGGCTGATCGGGTTCATGTAGACGGTGCGCGTGTTCAGCCGGTGGTCGGTGACATTATCGGCCAGGCCGATATGCTGCAGCAGGCCGGTCAGCACCATGTGCCAGCTGCCGTAGAGGCGCGGCAGGCCGATCAGCACCAGCGGCAGGAACGACCACAGATAAAGCGCCAGCACGATCGTCGCGGCATAGATGGCGACATGCCAGCGCGCGGCTGTGACCACCTTGTGAAGCTCCATCTCGGGAATGAAGCTTTTCTCGTCGGGCGAGATGCTGCCGAACGCATTGCGCACAAGCGACGGCAGCGAATAGCGGAAATCGAGAATGCCGGTGAAGGCGAGTGCGGCGCGCAGCAGGTCCGGCGGACGCATCACCGCGATCTCGGCGTCGCGGCCGACGATGATCGTGTCGGTATGATGGCGGGCATGGCTCCAGCGCCAGGTCACCGGGTTGCGCATCAGCATGAAACTGGCGATCTGGTAGACGGCATCGTTCATCCAGCGCGTGCGGAAGGCGGTGCCGTGGCCGCACTCGTGCCAGCGCGAGTCGCTGGACGAGCCGTAGAGCACGCCATAGACGAGCAGGAACGGCACCACCCACCACGTGCCCCAGAACCAGACGATCCCGGCGGCAGAGCCCAATATGGCAACGATCCAGATGATCGTGTCGCGGATCGCCGGCCCGTCCGAGCGTTGCATCAGCTCTTTCATCGCCTTGCGCGGCACATCGGTGTGATACCACTCGGCCGAGGCCAGACCGGTCTCGATCGCGATGCGCGTGCTTTCCCCGACCAGGCTGTAGTCGCGTTTTTTCTCCATCACATCGACCTCCGATTTCCGGCCCGCCAGCCGGGGCATTCGTTTCGCATCATGCCCTGTCCGCCAATCCCGGGAAATTGCCCGACGGCACAGGATAATCCTGTTGCGGCTGCCTGGCGAGCGACGCGATCTTCGCTTCGGCCGCGGCGATCGCGCCGGCGCCGTCGAGCACCCGGAACACCGCGTCGTAAGAACGGCCTTCGCCATGCTCCAGCCAGATCATCTCGCCTCGCTCGCGCGCCGCGAGATTGCCCAAGACATGGTGTGTCGAGGGCTCTATGCCCAGCGCATACTGCCCTGCCTGGAAGTTCTGCCATTGGTAGGCGCAAGGCAGCTGATCCTTGCGCGTGATCACTTCGAAGCCGAGCCCGAGCTGATCGTTGACCACCGCCACCTGCACCTCGCCATTGGCGTCCGCCGCCATCTCATGCTGCCAGACCTGCTCGCTGAAGCCCAGTCGCGGCGCCGGCACGATGCGGTAGCCGACCTTCTGCGCCTCGTAGCGTTCGCCTGCATGGCCAGCCCAGACGACGTCGCGGATCGGCGCCAGATAGCGCGAACCCTCGTCGAGCAAGGGGTGGCTGACATTGACGTGGTAAAAATACATGTGCGGCGTGCGATTGAAGCCATGGTTGACGACGCGGTCCGACAGCCGGATCTCGTTGCCGCCGACATCGGCCTCGATACGCCGGATCAGATGCAAATCCTCGCCGAACACCGCCGATTGCTGAACGATGCCTTCGGCCCAAAGCACGCAGCGGTCGCCATCCCAGGCCTCGCCATAACCGGTCAACCGTGCCGGAATGGTGCCGACACGGCCGTGCAGCGAATGGATCACGGTCTTCTTGCCCGGGTAGTTGTAGCTATCGGCAGGCACCGCTTCGCGGCCCAATATGTGGTCGAGGCCGCAGGTGACAAGCAGGCCTGAAAACGAGCGCGCCCAGGCGAGGCCCCCTTCCCCCTCATAATCGTGCAGGCCGGGGTTGCGAAAGCCGCTCGGCGAATGCCAGCCGATCGCCTGGCCCTTGAAGTCGCAATCGGCGATGTCGAGCGCCCGGTCGACCAGCGCCGTGAAACGCAGGCCCGAGCCGGTGCGGAACTCGAGCATGCGGATGCCGCGTTCCACGCCGTCGCCAAGCGTCATCAGCCGCACGCCGGCAAATTGCGACAGCATGCCCGAACGTTCCGATACCTGCCGGCGCGAAAGCGTCTTGCCGTAGAGTTCTACCATGTGACGGCCAACTTCTTCACTTCGCTCTCGTCTCTTTCAGCAGGGCCGACATGTCGGCGCCGGTGATGATGCTCTCCACGGTCAGAAGATCGGTATCGGCAACCGTCTGCTCGGCGACGATCTCGCCGCGGCGCATGACGATGATGCGGTCGGCGACCTGGAACACGTGATGGATGTTGTGGGTGATCAAGAGCACCGAATGGCCGGCGTCGCGCACCTCCTTGACGAAGCGCAGCACGCCATGGGTTTCCTCGACACCGAGATTGTTGGTCGGCTCGTCGAGGATGATGACCTTGGCGGCGAACTGCATGGCGCGAGAAATCGCAATCGACTGCCGCTCGCCACCCGACAGCGTCGAGACCAGCGCATCGGCGTCGAGTTTTTTCGAGATGCCGACGCGCTTCAACAGCGCCGACGCCGCATCGCGCAATTTGGCGAAATCGAGCGGCGCGAACACGCCCAGCCATTTCAGCTTGACCGGTTCGCGCCCAAGGAAAAGATTGCGCGCAATGCTGAGATCCGGCGCCAGAGACGTATCCTGGTGGATGGTCTCGATGCCGAGGTCCATCGCATCGCGCGTCGAGCGGATCGAGACCTTCTCGCCGCGCACATAGATGTCGCCACGGTCTATCGGAAACACACCGGAAATCGCCTTGATAAGCGTCGATTTGCCGGCGCCATTGTCGCCGAGCAAGGCCACCACCTCACCCTCCTTGAGGGCAAAGGACGCATTCTTCAGCGCCCGAACGCTGCCGAAGGATTTTTGCAGATTCTGCAGCCGGAGAACTTCCATGATCAGCCCCTTGCGGCGTTCTTCTGCAGCAAAGCGTGCAGGATGAGCATGGCGAGGATGATGAGGCCGACGAAGATGTTGTAGGCGAGGCCCGGCACTCCGATCAGCACGATGCCGTTGCGGATCGCGCGCAGCATCAGCGCGCCGACGATGGTGCCGAGGATCGTGCCGCGCCCGCCGGTCAGCGCCGTGCCGCCGACCACCACCATGGCGATCACTTCGAGCTCATAGCCGGTGCCGGCCACCGGTGAGGCGGCCGAGATGCGGAAGGCGCTGATCATGCCGGCCAGTCCCGCAAGGACCGAAGTCAGGATGAACAGCCACACCTTGACGGCGTCCGCCGGCACGCCGCGCGCCACCGCCGCGTTCCGGTTGGAGCCGATGGCGCTGATCCAGTTGCCGAGCTTGGCATAGCGCAGCACGTAGATCGCCAGCAGCGAGAGACCGATGAACCACCACAGCGAGGTGTAGAACCGGAACGACCCGACATTGAAGCTGCCGGCCAGCAGCGTGACGAAAAAGCCTGGCTGGTCCCAGGATTTCAGCGGAAAGCCCTGCGTGATGTAGAGCGCCGCCCCGCGCACCACGAGCAGCATGGACAGCGTGACCAGGAAGGACGAAATGCCGATCTTGGTGACGATCAGCCCGTTGATGGCGCCGATGGCGACGCACAGCAGAAGCCCGGCCAGAAGCGCGATGCCGATATCGACGCCTCCGTTCTGCACCAGAAGCATGACGACGACCGGCGCCAGCCCGAACACGGCACCAACCGACAGGTCGAATTCGCCCGCCGTCAGGAGCAGCGTCATGCCGAGCGCGATGATGCCGAGCTCGGGGAGGAACGCCATCATGTTGGAGATGTTGAGCGGCGACAGGAAATTGGCATCGGCGATGGCGAACACCGCGAGCAGGACAATGAGGATGACGAGCGAGGAGAATTGCGGCGAGCGCATAAGGCTCGATCTACGTTTCCCGACAGGCATTTCGTCTTCTGCGGCGATCATCATGACTGCTTGAACCATGCTTTGAAATGGTGCCCGCGGCCTGCGCCGCGGGCACCGGTTTTCACTTCGTGTCGTAGAGTTTCAGGATCGGTTCGACGCTCGAGGCGTCGTAGAGGCTGAAGGTATGGATGTCGTAGCCGATCGGTTCGCCCGACGCGGCGAGCCCGAGCAATGCCACCGGCATGAAGCCTTGCGCAGACGGGAACTGCCAGGCGGCCGCGTTGACGAAGCCGGACTTCACGGCTTCCGCGGTTTCCTTCGAATTGCCCCAGCCGACGACCGGGATCTTGCCGGCCGGCACACCGGCGCCGTCGAACACCCGCTTGACGCTGGCCGCGACGGAATCGCCGAGCGCGATGATCGCCGGCGGATTGTTGGCCACCATATAGTCGGTCATCTTGGCAATGATGCCGGCCGGGTCGGTGCCGCAATCGACCACATCATATTTGATCCCCAACGGATCGAAGACGCTGGCGATGCCTTCGGTCTCCAACTGCTGATAGCTGGCGCCAGGCACTTCCACCGGCAGGAACACCTTGTCGCCCTGCTTCACCATCTTGTGGTCGACAAGATACTTGGCCCAGATGACCCCCGCCTCCTTGAGATCGGCGCCGACATAGGCCTGCCGTCCGGTCGCCGGATCGTCTGTGTTGAAGAACACGATCGGGATCCCGGCCGCCTTGGCAGCCTTCACTTCCTCGGTCCACAGGCCCGGCTGGGCCGAGGTGGTGGCGATGCCGTCGGGCTTGGCCGCAAGCGCGGAATTGAAGGCCTCCTTCTGCGCCGCCATGTCGCCGCCGCTGAAGGAGATCTTGCAGGTCACCTTGAGCTGGTCGCAGGCTTTGGTTGCGCCGGCATTCCAGTCGAGCCAGAACGCATCCGATGGGCCGCCATGCGACAGCAGGTAGAACGTCTTCTGGCCATCCTGCGCCATTACCGGCGAGGCGAATGCGATGCCCGCGAACACAGTCGCGGCCGCTGCCAGTTTCAATCCGAATTTCAACACTGCAATTCCTCCCTTGTTGTTGCTTCCAAGCCGGATGCACCGCCGGCAAAGGGCGGCGCACAGCTGGTCAGAGACCGTTGGCGCGGAACTTGTCGTCGAGAAATTTCTTGGCCCTCGGCACGTCGTCTTCCGAAAGGTGTTCGATGATCACCGGGATGTTCGGGTTCTTCTGCGACAGGCGCTGCAGATAGAGGTCGTAGTTCAGCGAGCCGGTGCCCGGCGCGTTGAGGACCATCTCGCCAACGCCGCGGAAGGTGTGCGAGGCCAGCGCGTCGTCATCGCCGATGTCCGCATGCTTCTCGCTCTTGTCGTCGCCGGCTCGTGCGACATCCTTGGCATGCGCGATCTTGACCTTGTCGGCCAGCGTGTCGAACACCTGGTTCAGCACCTTGTCCATCTGGTCGATGTTGTGGCTTTCGAAGTAGTTGGTCGGATCCATCAGCAGGCCGAGGCCCGGATGGTCGACCTGCGCGAACATCCTCACCGTTTCCTCGACCGAGCCGACGACATTGTTGACGTAGGTTTCGAGCAGGAACATTGAGCCGTGGTCATAGGCTTCCTGCGCCAGTTCGGAGATCACCTTGCGGCACATCTCAAAACCCTCTTCGGACTTGTTCTTGGGATCGCTCATCCACTCGCTCTCGGTGTTGTAGGTACCGGTCTCCGAGATCACGTAAGGACTGCCGAGCTGGCGGGCGTTGCGGATGATTTCCTTCAGCCGATCGACATTCGCCTTGCGGTGCGCGAGGTCGGGATGAATGACATTGGTGTAGCCCGAGATGCAGCAGATCGGCAGGTCGTGGGCACGGAACGTGTCGCGAACCTTCTTGGCCTTATCCTTGGTGATCTGGCCGGCCGACAGGTCGATATCCTTGAAATGAAGGTCGAGCTGCACGGTGTTGAAACCGTGGCCACGGATCTTCTTCGCCGTCTCTTCGAGGCCGTACGGGAAATAGCCCGTGAAAATACCTGCCTGCATCATGGTGTGAATTCCTCCCTGTAAGCGAATCAGTTGTCTGGTGTTTCAGTTGCGGTGATCAGGTAGCGATTTCGGAAAGCTTGACCGTGCGGCCCTCGTCGATTGAGCGATAACCCGCCTCGACCAGCGCCATGGTCTTGACGTTGTCGGCGACCGACAGCGCCGGCGGCGTGCCGGTCCTCACCGCATGCTGGAGCTGCTCCATCACGCCGATAAAGGCATGCGGGAACCACATCGTGTCCCAGCTCGGGCTGACCCATTCGCCGCCGGTCGTCTCGGTCGAGGCGTAAGTCAGCGTCGAGGCAGCGCCCGTAGGCCAGCCAATGGTGCCCTTCGCGACCCCCTTGCTGCCGTCGACGCGCCAGTTGATGTGCTGGTCGTCCTTATAGCCATCCTGGCGCGGACCGGACCAGACATCCTCCAGCGACACGGCGAGCACACCGGACGGAAAGCGCAGCGTCGACACCGTAATGCCGTCCGAGTGGTCGAATGTCGTGCGCGGATCCTTGCGTGTCAGCGTGGTGATTTCGTCGGGGTCGCCGAACAGGAAGCGCAGCACGTCGAGATGATGCACGCTCATATTGGCGAGCGTCAGCCGGTCATAGTCCTCGAGGAAGCTCTGCCAGTGCGGGATGGCGTGCATGTCGATCTGCGCGAAGACGATGTCGCCCAGCGCGCCGCTGTCGATGATCTGCTTCAAGACGCGCATCGACTGGTCGTAGCGCATGTTCTGATTGACCGAGAGGATCTTGCCGGCCTTGGCCGCCTCGTCGCGCAGCTTGACCGCTTCCTCGACCGACAAGGCCAACGGCTTCTGCGCCAGGATCGCCTTGATGTGCTTCTGCTTCAGCGCGTGACGGATCAGCGCCGGCTGCAGGTCGGGCGGGAAAGCAAGGTCGATGATCTCGACATTTTCGTCCTCGATCAGTTTTTCAGGCGTGTCGTGGACCGTGGGGATGCTCCAGCGCGTCGCCACCTTCTCGGCGCTCGCCCTGGTGCGCGAGGCGATCGCCACCACCGGGAATCCAGCTTCCTTGTAGGCGGCGAGATGGCACTCGGCCATGATCATGCCTGCGCCGACGCAGCCGATCCTGTATTCCTTCGTGCGGACCTTCACGTCCGGCTCGAACCCCTTGTTTGCCATCTCTTCCTCCCGAAAGTCTTTCCTTGCGGCGGCCGTCATCGTGCCAACGCTCCGCCGCTCTGTTCGAAATAATGCACTCTGGCCGGCTCGCAGGATATCGCCACCATGGCATCCGGCCGGATGTCGGGCTGACCGCGCAGCAATGCCTTCAGCCGCGCCTGCCCGGCAGCGAGCGTCACCACGGTATAGCCGCCAAGCGGCTCGACCTCGAACACTCGCGCCGGGCGGCCCGGGCCCCCATCCGCCCACGGTCTAACCTTGATGTCTTCCGGCCTCAGGCCGATCTCCACTGCGTCGGCGGGCGCTGTCTTGTCTTCGATGCGGATCGTGCCTTCAGCCGCTTCGACACCGCCCTCGCCGCGCGCCGATCTGAGGATGTTCATCATCGGCGAACCAAGCAGCCTTGCCACATAGGTGCTGGCCGGGCGGTCGTAAATCTCCGCCGGCGTACCGATCTGCCTGATCTTGCCGTCCTCCAGGATGGCGATGCGATCGGCGACCGACATCGCCTCTTCCTGGTCATGCGTGACGTAGATCAGCGTCTTGCCAAGTTCGCGCTGGATGCGCTTCAGCTCGACGCGCGTTTCCTCGCGCAGCCTGGCGTCGAGCGCCGAGATCGGATCGTCCATCAGATAGGCATTGGGATCGCGCACCAGAGCCCGCGCGATCGCCACGCGCTGCCGCTCCCCGCCCGAAAGCTGTCCTGGCGGCTTGTGCAGGATATGGCCGATATGCAGCTTCGCCGCGACGTCGGTGACCCGCCGCTTGATCTCGGTCTCGGCGACCCGGCGTTCGACCAGGGGAAAGCGGACATTTTCGAGCGCGCTCATATGCGGGAACAGCGCCAGGTTCTGGAACACCATCGCCACGTTGCGCTCGGCCGGCGACATCGCGTTGACCGGCCTGCCTCCGATCAGGATTTCGCCGGTGTCAGGTGTCTCCAGCCCGAGCACCAGGCGCAGGATCGTCGACTTGCCCGACAGCGGCGGTCCGAAGAAGCAGAAGAACTCATTGTCGTTGACGGTGAACGAGGCGTCGTCGACGGCGAGTGTATTGCCGTAGCGTTTGGTGACATTGCGAAAGACGATATCGGCCATGGCTCAGGTCGCTCCACGGATCAGTGACAGGTAGCGAACGCCGGCGCCGCCCCTCATCCGCCTGCCGGCACCTTCTCCCCGTATAGGGACGGGGAGAAGGGAGAAGCTCCAACGATGACGCCCCCCTCTCCCCGTCTCTACACGGGGAGAGGGTAAGGGTGAGGGGCGGCGCCAACTTGCGAAAATTTGCCGGACCAACATCTCAGCCTCCCACCCTCATGGCGCGGCCGGTGGCAGCGTCGAAGACGCGCACCGACGACGTAGTGGGGGCGATGACAGCGGTGTCGCCGATAGTCAGTCCGACATCATTGTCGAACACCGTTTTCACAGCCGCCTCGCCCTGGCCGAGATGAACGATGGTGCGCGCACCGATCCGTTCGACAAAGGTCACCGGCATTGCGAGCCCCTGCCCATTCTGAACCAACGTCGCCTGTTCAGGCCGGAATCCGTAAAGCACCTCGCCGCGCGCACCGCGCATGGCCATCGCGAGTTCGCCCGGCAGCGGCGGCGTGACGCCCAGCGGTCCGAGATCGATGACCAGTCCGCGGTCGCTCTCCGCCGGCCTGCCCTTGAGCAGATTCATGCCCGGCGCACCGATAAAGCGGGCGACGAAGACATTGGCCGGATCGTTGTAGACTTCGAGCGGCGTGCCGACCTGCTGCAGCACGCCATGATCCATGACCGCGATGCGGTCGGCCATGGTCATCGCCTCGAGCTGGTCGTGGGTGACATAGACCATGGTCTGGCGGAACTGGCGCTGCAGCTGCTTCAGTTCGGTGCGCATGACGGCCCGGAAAGCGGCGTCGACATTGGACAGCGGCTCGTCGAGCAGGAAGATCGCCGGCTCCATGATCGCCGAGCGGCCGATCGCCACCCGCTGCAATATGTTGACCGACAGCCTGTCGGCCTTGCGGTCGAGCAGCGGCGTCAGCTGCAGCATCTCAGCGATAGCGCCGACACGGCGGTCGATCTCGGCTTTGGCAGCCCCTCGCATTTTTGGTCCATAGGCAAGGTTCTGGCGCACCGTCATATGCGTGAAGATGGCGTAGTTCTGGAAGACGAAGCCGACGCCGCGCCGGCCCATCGGCACGCCGGCCATGTCGCGCTCGCCAAACAGGATCTTGCCGCCGGTCGGCTCTTCCATGCCGGCGATCATGTTCATCGTCGTCGACTTGCCGCAGCCCGACGGGCCGAGCAGCGCCATGAACTCGCCGTCTGATATTGCCAGGTCCATGGTCTTGAGCGCGGTAAAGTCGCCGAATTTCTTGACCAGGTTCTGCAAGTGGATCGCGCTCATGCCGCTACCTCGCGTGCCCGCGCCATGCGCTTCATGGCAAACACCGCGACGATCGACAGCACGACCAGAATGGCCAGCGCGATCGCCGCCACATAGCCCCAGATCAAATCCTGAGTGGTGAGCTTGTAGATGTAGACCGAGATGGTTTCGGTGGCGACGCCTGGACCGCCGCCGGTCATGATGTAGAGCGTGTCGAAGATCTTGAAGTTCTCGATCACCCGGATCGCCAGCGCGATGATGATGATCGTCTTCATCTTCGGCAGCACGATGGTGACGAAGCGCTGCCAGGGATTGGCGCCGAGCAGCGTCGCCGCCTTGATCTGATCCTCCGGCACGCCGACCAGACCGGCAAGCAGGATGAGGAACATCAGCGGCGTCCACTGCCAGATGTCGGCGACCATCACCGCGATCAGCGCCAGAGTCGGATCCGACAGCCAGGCGATGGTGACGGGAGATCCGGTGAGCGCCGACAAGATGTCGTTCACCGGCCCTCCCGACTGGAACAGCATGAAGAACATGTAGCCGGCCACCGCCGGCACCACCATCATCGGCATCAGCAGGATCGAATAGAAGGCGCGCTTGCCCGGGAAATCGTCGGCAAACAGCGTCGCCAGCGCCAGCCCAAGCAGGAATTCCGCCGGCACGCAGACGATCATGACAATGACCGTACGCTTCAGCGCGCTCCAGAAGCGCGCGTCGGCGGCGAGATCGGTGTAGTTGGCAAAGCTGTTCCACATCGACCAGGCGTTCCACCAGCCGGTGCCCGACAGCGGCGACCAGTCGGTGACGCTGATGTAGAGCTGCATCAACAGCGGGAAGGCCGAGATGAACAGCACCAGGATCTGCGCAGGCAATGTCAGCCGGAAACCCAGCCTTGCGCCCTCATCGCGCGAAACCGGCTTTGCTCCGACGGCTTTCATCTCATCCTTGGACGTCATGGCAGTCACCGCGCTCATTGCTTGAGCGCCCCGAACGTCAACCCGCGCACAAGATGGCGCTGAATGGCGATGCCCATGATCACCGGCGGCACGGCCGCGATCAGGCCAAGCGCCGCCTTGGCGCCATAGAGCTGCCCGGTCATCGAGGAGGATAGCGAGGCCATGTAGACCGGGATCGTCACCCATTCGCGCGTCGTCAGAAGCAGCGCGATCAGATAGTCCGACCAGTTGAGGATGAAGACGAAGAGCGCGGCACTGGCCAGCGGCGCGCGCATCATCGGCAGCGTGATGCGGGTGAAGACGCGCAGCCGCGAACAGCCTTCGACAAGCGCTGCCTCCTCGATCTCGCGCGGCATGTCGTCGAAGAAGGTCTTCATCAGCCAGAAGGCGAACGGCAAGGTGACGATGCCGTAGATCAGCGCCAGGCCCCACCAGCTGTCGGTGAAGTTGAGGAAAGCCCACATGATCATCACCGGGATCATGACCGCCATCGGCGGAAAGATCCTGAGTTGGATCAGCGCCAGCGGCAGGTTCTGGCCGGAGCCGAAACGCGACAGCCCATAAGCCGCGGCAGTGCCCGCCGACATGGCGATCACCGTGCCGAAAACCGCCGACAGCAGCGACGCGAGGATCGGCTTCAGCGCGTTACGGTCGAGCGCGACGATCAAATTGTTGGTCGACTCGCCGAAGACGAAACGGAAATTGCTGAGCGTCGGGTTCTTCGGCCACCAGGTCAGTTCGGCGCCGGTCGCCGACCATTCGGCGATCGGCTTGAACGCCATCGACACCATCCACAGGATCGGCACCAGCGTCACCGCCATGGCCGCGAAGATCGCGGCATAGCGGAATATCAGGAAAGGAACGGAACGCTTCATCTGGCGGCTTTGCTGGTGGCGTTGTGGGCGGAGGGGAGAAGCAAGCTCCTCCCCTCCTTCGATATGATCCAGGGAGAAGGATCAGACGATTGGATCGAGAACTGTCGGCCAGGCCTCCTTGTTGGTCTTGATGGCTTCGAGCAGTTTGTCCTCGCCGGTGCGCCGGGCGATCTTCTTCCACTCTGCCTCGGTATCGGCCATCGCCTGCTCCGATGTCTTGGCCTTGGTCAGCGCCGCCATCAGGTTCTCGTCGAGCGCATTGTGGAAGGCTGTCGCACCGGGATAGTTGATGGTCGGCACGGTGCGGGCGACCGTCTCGCGCACGACGTCCATGTGGTAGGCATGATAGGTCTGGCGCACCAGCGGATCGGAGAAGTCCGAAAGCCGGAACGGGTCCAGATAACCGCCGGGGTTGGCGCTCATCCATGCGTAGATCCGGGCCGAGCCCAGCCATTGCAGCAGGAGATAGGCGACCTCCTGGTGCTTCGACTGCGACGAGACCATGCCGGTCAGCGAGAACCACAGCACGGAACGGCTGACCAGCTTGCCGCCGATCTCGCGACCGGGCGGCAGCATCGAGCCGATCTTGCCGGTGACGGCTGAATCCTTGTTGCCGGCATTGTCGAGGAATTTCGGCAGGTTGGAGAAGGCGCAGGTCATCGCCGCACCACCCTTGGCGAAGTTGCCATATTGCTCCGGCCAGCCCCAGGAGATCGCATCCGGCGAATGATGCGCGAGCGAAGCAACATATTCGTTGGTGGCGGCGATGCCTTGCTCGGAATTGATCATCGGCTTGCCGTCATCGCCAAACAGGAACTGGTTGGGCGAAGCCATCGAGACATAGCGCTGGTACCAGTTCGTGTAGCCCCAGCCCTGGTTACGCAGGTCGGTCGAGCCGAACAGGCCCTTGTCCGGTCGCTGGAAGAAGGCGGCGATGTCGCCATGCTGCTTCCAGGTCTTCGGCGGCGCCAGATCGTAGCCGTATTTGTCCTTGAAGGCCTTCTTCTCGGCTTCGTCGCCGAACAGGTCGGTGCGGTAGACCCAGGTCTGGAAGTCGCCGTCCAGCGACACGCCGTAGTTGGAGCCGCGGTATTTGTTGAGCAGCGACACGCCCTTGGCACCGTTGACATAGCCGCTGACGGGATCGTCCCATTCAGGCTTATGCTGCGCGACAAAGTCATCGAGCTTGGCGATGCCGCCGGTTTCGGCGAGGTCGCCGAGGCGGTTCCATTCGGTCGAGTAGATGTCGTAGGCCCCACCCTTGGTGGAGATGTCCTGCATCGTCTTGGTGAATTCCTGGCCGTTCGGCAGACCGACGATTTCGATCGCGATGCCGGTTTCCTTTTCCCACAGCTCCTTGATCGACGGCGCACCGGCCGGGAACGGCTGCGTGAGCTGGCCGATCGAGCCGTCGGATAGGCCGAGCACGATCTTGGTCGGCGCCTTGCCGGCGCCCTTCAGCGCCTTCGCCGCCTCGATGGCGCGGCCTTCCGGCGTATCGGCGCCATACTGGTAGCGCTCGGCCCCTTCGAAGCCCGTCGGGCCGCCGATCATGCCTGGCGCCAGCGCGTCGGCCGCATAGGCGCGGCCGGGACGAATGAATTGGGGTGCGATACCAGCGGCGGCCATCATGACGGCCGCCTTTCCTCCGGATGCCAGCAGCCGGCGCCGCGAGATGCGGATCAAGTCAGACATTGAAACTCCTCCCTCAGGGCCACGTTTCCTCCACGACCCTTATGAGGGATATTGACGACAGCATCGCAAGGCTGTCAACATCATAAATAATCAAAACACATCATAACATCGCAATAGGGCAAGGAAATGCACCAAAACGGGATCCATCCGTCAAGCCGGATGCCTCAATTTGAGGGCACCCGACCCTTCCCGGCCCTGCGCAGCCCTGCCGGACCATTTGATTTAGCCCGGCGGCTTGCACATCGGCCAAGGGCGGATACATCATTTCCCATCAGAATCGCCGATGACGCGGAAGCCGTCACCAGCCGATCCGACGCATGCAGGAGATGAAAGACGGTGCGTTCCACCCTGACTGACATAGCCCGGGAGGCCGGCGTCTCGGCCGCCACCGTCGACCGCGTGCTCAACAACCGGCCCGGCGTACGGGCGCGCACGCGGGAAATCGTGCTCGAAATGGCGCAGCGCCTCGGCTACATCGCCGAAGGCCCGAACGGCACGCCGCCACGGCCCTCGCCCGGCGAGGTCATCCGGCTCGACTTCGCCCTGCCGGCCGGCACCAATTCCTTCATCAAGATGCTGCACCGCCACATCGAGGCACAGGCTCTGGCGCGGCCCGACCTCGATGTTCGTATCGCCACCATAGAGGGCTTCAATCCTGACCGGCTCGCTCGCCTGCTGCAGGATCTGCGCGGACAGACGCAAGGCGTCGGCGTCATCGCACTCGACCATCCGACGGTGCGCGAAGCGATCCGCTCCCTGTCGGCCAACGACATCAAGGTGGTGACCATCGCTTCCGACATCCTGCATGTGCCCAGGGTCGCGTATATCGGCATCGACAACCGCGCCGCCGGGCGGCTGGCCGGCTATCTGCTCAACCGCTTCATGGGATCGGGGCGTCCGGGCAAGGTGGCGCTGTTCGCAGGTTCGCTGTCCTATCGCGGCCACGAAGAACGCGAGATGGGGTTCCGCCACGTGCTGACCGAGGAATCACCCAATCTGCAGATCGTCGAAATGCGCGAAATGCTCGACGATCGCGAGAAGGCCTATTCGGAGGCATCGGCCCTGCTGGAGCGGCACCCCGACCTTGCCGCGATCTACAATGTCGGCGCCGGCAACACCGGCATCGCCCGCGCGCTCAAGGAGCGCGACCGCGCCCAGTCCATGGTCTTCCTCGGCCACGAAGTGACGGACGGGACCAAGGACCTTCTGCTCGACGGCACGCTCGACGCTGTCATCGACCAGAACCCGCGCGTCGAGGCCCGCGAAGCGCTCAACACCCTGATCCATGCGGTCCGGGGACTGCCCTATGAACTGCACCAACCAAGGCTGCAGGTGATCTTCAAGGAGAACATCCCGGAGATTTGACCTGTACGAGGCGGCGCCGCAAAGCGCCCGCCCGCTCGATGCTTCTAGTCTATTGGACGGCAGCGACTTCAGCCGCGGCGCCATCGACAAAGCTCTTGTCGACCCATTTGCCATAGTCGATCGAGCCCTTCAGCAGCCCGGCGCTGGCCATGAATTTCTCCTCGCCTTGCAAGGCGGCGATCGCGCCGTCCGTGAGTTTCGGATCCTGATGGAACACCCCGTCGGCATAGGTCTTGCGGACGGATTTTTCCGACGACTTGGTGGCCTCGACAAAGGTCTTGATCGTCTGGTCCGGATGGGCATCGGCCCAACGCGAAATCTCGATATCGACCTTCAGCAGCCGCTTGACCAGATCGGGATATTTCGCCGCGAAGGCGCCGTTGACCGAGATGACGTTGGGCACGTTCCATTCCGGATGAGTGCTGGTGTCGAACAGGACGCGCGCCTCGCCGGTGTCGACCAGCTTGGCCGCCGTCGAATCGGTCTCGACAATGGCGTCGATATCGCCGCGCAGCAACGCCGGGCCGGATGCCTCGAACGGCAGGTTCAGACCTTCGACGTCACCGGTGGTCAGGCCGACGCTGTTCAGCGCCTTGCTGAAGTTCGAATGCCGCACCGTGCCGGTGAGATAGGCGACCTTCTTGCCCCTGAGATCCTGCAGCGTCTTCAGCGGCGAGCCGGTCTTGACGACGATGTAGGAACCGCCGGCCTTCACATAGCTCGACAGGCCGATCAGCTTGACGTCGGCGCCGGACGCAGCAACCCGCAGCGCCGGATTGTTGCCGGTATAGGTGAATTCGATCGCACCGGTGGCCAGCGCGGTCGTCGCCTCCGAACCGCCATTGAAAGTCACCAGTTCGACCTTGATGCCGTCCTTGGCGAATTCCTTCTCCCACCAGCCGTCCTTCTGGGCGATGATGAATTTGAGATGCCCCGGCGCCGTGCTGCCGATGCGGATAATTTCAGGCTTGTCCTGCGCGAAGGCAGGCATGCCGCCAAGGCCGATGACGACGGCAATAGCGCCCTTCAGCAGCAGCCGGCGAAGTGCGTCGAATGGAATGTTGGGCACGGGGAAAATCCTTCCTGGTTGGAATGAATGGACCGCTTAAATGAGCGAGGTCTCGGACTGGCCTTTCCAGGCTGTTGCCCAGCGCTCGAACCAGACGAGCAGGGAGTTGACGGTCAGGCCGATGACGGTCAGCGTCAGGATGCCGGCATACATATCGGCCGTTTCCATCATCAGCTGCGAGTTCTGGATGAGGAAACCGAGGCCGGATTTAGCCGCCAGCATCTCGGCGCCGATGACCGCGAACAGCGAGGATTTCACCGCCAGCCGGGCGCCGGCGACGATCGAGGGAATGCTGGCCGGCAGGATGACTTTGCGGAACAGATCGAAGTCGGACGTACCCATCGAGCGCGCCGCCTTGATCAGCAGCGGATCCACCGACTTGACGCCACTGATCGTGTTGACGAGGAGAAAGAAAACCGAGGAGTAGAAGGTGATCGCCACCTTCGATTCCTCACCGATGCCGAGCAACAGGATGAACACCGGCAGCAGTGCGAATTGCGAGGTGTTTCGCAGCGTCTGCACCAGGAGGTCGGAAACCTTCTCGAACAGCGAATAGCGCCCCATCAACAGACCGAGGGGAATGGCCACCACCACGCCGAGTGCGAAGCCGATCGCGGCGCGCTGCAGGCTGATGCCGATATGCTCGATCAGCACGCCCGAGGCGAGCAGCGCCCACCAGGCGACCAGGACCTCGCTCAGCGGCGGAAAGAAGATCCGGTTCAGCCAGCCGAGCCGGGGCGCGATCTCCCACAGCAGGAAGAACAGGCCGAGCAGCGGCACGCCATAGAGGAACGTGCCGTGGCTTGCTTTCTTGCTCCGGATCTTGGCGCTGGCCTTGATGGCCGGGACCCTGGCGGCGGCTACCGTTTCGCCAGCGCCGGCAAACAGGTGGAGCGCTCCCGCGGAGCCAAACTTCTCGGTCAGATAGGCCATTGGTCCAGCTCCTCAGTGACTGAAGGCTGGCGACAGGGTCCAGTCCTTCTGCGCCTTGTTGACCTCGTCGCGCAGCACGTCCCAGACGCGGGCGCGATATAGATTGAATTCGGCGCTGGCGCGGATGTCGCCGTCGCGCGGTCGTGGCAGGTCGATGTCGATGATCTCTTTCACCGCGCCCGGCCGTGCCGTCATCACCACGACGCGGTCGGCGAGGAAGATCGCCTCGTCGATCGAGTGGGTGACAAAAATCACCGTGGTGTTGATCTTGCCCCAGATCCGCAGCAGCTCGCCTTGCAGAAGCTCGCGCGTCTGCTGGTCGAGCGCCGCGAACGGCTCGTCCATCAGCAGCACTTCCGGGTTGCTGGCCAGCGCACGCGCGATCGCCACACGCTGCTGCATGCCGCCGGACAGCTGGTTGGGAAAACGGTCCTCGAAACCGGCAAGGCCGAACAGCGCCAACAGATGGCGGGCTGTGGCGGTACGCTCGGCCTTGGCCACGCCGCGCACTTCCAGCGCATATTCGATGTTGGCGAGCGCCGTGCGCCAGGGAAACAGCGCATATTGCTGGAAGACATAGCCGGTCTTTGGATCGGGCCTGGTGATGCGCCTGCCGTCGAGTTGGACGTTGCCGTCGGTCGCCTGCGTCAGCCCGCCAATGATATCGAGCAGCACCGACTTGCCCGAGCCGCTCGGGCCGACCAGCGTGATGAACTCGCCCTTGCGGACGGAAAGATCGACGCCGTCGAGCACGGTGACGCGGTCGGTCGCCTCGCCATCTACGGTGACGAACTGCCCCGGCTTGAGCTGGAAGGTCTTGCTGATGTCGCTGACGACGATCCGGTCCATGTTCGGGCGATCCATATCTGTCTCCGATCGGTTCACTGCGCCACGCGGATGCGGTGCGTCGGGTCGAATTCCGAGCCGCCCGCCTTGCCGCGCTTCCAGCCAAGCGCGCGGGCATAGGAGCCGAACAGCTGTCGGGCGTCGACCTGAGCTTCCGTGATGCCGGTCGGCCCTTCGGCGAACTCGGCCACATAAAGCGCGTCGGTCGGGCAATAGATCTCGCAGAGAAAGCAGGTCTGGCAGTCCTCCTGGCGAGCGATCACCGGCACGCCATTGTCGGTCGCGTCGAAGACGTTGGCCGGGCACACCTTGACGCAGATGTCGCACTCGACGCAGCGCGTGGCCGAGACGATCTCGATCATGACGCCAGCTCCGCCAGCCGCTCAGGCGCGCCTGCGATGCGGAACGCATCCACACCGGTGATGACCAGCCGGTGCGCGAAGGCCGGGCTCTTGCCCGGCAAATCGGTGCGGCGGTGCATACCGCGGCTTTCCGTGCGATGCAGCGCTGCGGCCACGGACCAGCGCCCGGCGGCGGCGATCGAAGCTGCCTCTCGGGTACGGACCCGGTCCAGCCCCTGGCCTTGCAGATGGCTGCGCACGTCGCGCCAGACACTCTCCAGCCGCTCGCCGCTTTTCTCCAGGGCCTCGCCAGTGCGGAAGAAATTCTTGTCGAGCGGCGTCACTTCACTGCGCACCGCCTCGATGACCTCGCCTGCCGAGATGTCGGCACTCGCCGATGATGCAGGATGCAAGCCGGCCTGGCCGAGCGATTGCACCGCGCTGCGGAAGGCCTTGCCGGTGCGGCGCTGGGCATGGGTCGAGGCGCCCTTGCCGGCCCACCAGCCGCTGGCCAGCGCCCAGGACGAATTGACGGCGCCGCCGCCTGATACCGCACCGGTCATCATCTCGCGGCTGGCGGCATCGCCGGCAACATAGAGGCCGGGCACGCCGGTGGCGCAATCGTCGGAGACGATGTCGATGCCGCCGGTGCCGCGCACCGTGCCTTCGGCGCGCAAGGTGATGCGGAACAGTTCGCTGAACGGATCGATGCCCGCGCGGTCATAGGGCACGAAGCAGTTCGGCTGGCCCTGGCGCAGCCAGCCTTGCAGCGCCGGCTCGGCCTGATCGAGCCGCGCGTAGACGGGGCCGACGATCAGCGCGCGCGCCACTTCCTCCTCGCGGTCGCCGATGCCGTTGCGCAGAGGCTCGCCGGTCGGCCCGAGGATCGGCGAGCCGTCCTCGCGATGGAACGATGCCCAGCGGAACGGCAGGCCCTTGTTCAATGAGGAGCCATAGGGCGCCAGCGTGTACTTGCCGGTGAACTCCATGCCCGACAGGCTGGCGCCGGCCTCCGCCGCCATCAGATAGCCGTCGCCGGTCAGCCCGGTCGCGCCGAGGATGCGCTCGCGGAAAGCGCAGCCGCCCGTCGCCAGCACCACCGCGTTGGCGTCGACGCGCCAGTCCTGGCCGATCTGCCGGGCGACACCGGCGGCGCCGACGATGGCATCGCCGTCGGACAGAAGTTCGAGCGCTGGGTGATGGTCGAGCACGGTGACGCCGGCCAACAGCACCCGGCGGCGCATGAAGCGCATGTAGTCCGGCCCGCGCAGATTGGCGATGTAGAGCCGGCCGTCATCCTCGCTCGGAAAGGGATAGCCCCATTCGGACAGCCTGAGCAGATTGCGGTAGGCGGTATCGACGCAGCGCAGCATCCAGCGCGGGTCAGCGAGTTCGCCGGTGCGCTGCCAACGCCGCTCAACGACGGCATGCCTGTTGTCGCCCGGCGGCACGCACCAGGTGCCGGTGTTGGAGGGCGCGGTGGCGCCACTGGTGCCAAGATAACCTTTGTCGGCCAGCACCACCTTGGCGCCGCTCTCGGCCGCAGCGACAGCCGCCCAGGCCGCTGACGGACCTCCGCCCAGCACCAGCACGTCGGCCTGGAGCAGCAAGCTGTCAGAAACGGATTTTTGCGTCTTGGGCATGGACACCTGGCGAATGCGTCGAGGACGGCGCTAGGCCGCGCGGGCCGCGCTGGAAGACCAGACCGGCTCGTTGCCGGCACTCCACTTGATGTTGCAGCCGATCGACGGCACCTGGCTGGCGGTGGGCCTGCCGCCCTCCAGCACCGTGTCGACCGCTGCGCGCAGATCGGCACCGGTCACCGGCTTGCCATTACCCGGCCGCGCATCGTCGAACTGGCCGTGATAGGCGAGCCGCCGGTCGGCATCGAACAGGAAGAAATCGGGTGTGCAGGCCGCGCCGTAGGCCTTGGCCGTCTGCTGCGACGCATCCTTGAGATAGGGGAAGGAATAGCCGAATTTTCCGGCCTCTTCGCCGATGCGGGCCAGCGTTTCCTCCGGATGCGCCTCATGGTCATTGGCGTTGATCGCCACCACTTGCAGCCCCTTGCCCGCATAATCCCTGGCGAAAGCGGCAAGCTGCTCACGGATCAGCACGACGAACGGGCAGCGGTTGGAGATGAAGGCGACGAGCAAGGCCGGCTTGGCGTCGAAATCGGCGAGGCGGTGCAGCACGCCTTGCGCGTCGGGCAAAAGGAAATCGGCGGCCTTTGTGCCGAGGTCGATCGGATTGGACTCTGTTTTCGGCATCGATGCGCGCTCCCTTTGTGCAGCCGGTTTTCACAGGCCAAGGTGCGAGCGCTCCGAACGTCCGCAGTTAGTCTATGAATTTAGTATAATTATAGGCTGGAGAGCGCATTCACAGTCAACCGCGCGGCTTAGAATATCGTGCCAATGTTTCAGGCCGAGCCGCCAAGTTTGTTCGGGCGGAAGCCGATCCGGAGAAATCCGGACGGACAGGATTTATCAAGCGCAACGGGTTCGACGACGAATTGGTACTGCCCAGCCGAAACGCCTTGCGATTTTCGCGACGTCATTCCCCTTCCGGATAGAGCGCCTTCGCCAGGTCGCGGATCGCATCTGATGTGCGCGGGCCGAAGCCGATCATGTAGGCGCCGTCAAGCACGACCAGCGCCTTGTTGGCCGCCGCCGGCGTTGCCGCCAGCGCGCGGTTGCCGAACACCTGTTCGGGCGTCGGTCCGCCCTTGCCGTCACTCATCATCAGGATGACATCGGGCGCCATCTCGACCAGTTTTTCCTCCGACGCCGCCTTGTAGCCCTGCACGACATCCATCGGGTTGAGGCCGCCGGCATAGCGGATGATGGCGTCGGCCGAGGTCCCGGCGCCGGCTGCGCTCAGCTTCACCAGGCCATGGAAGAACACCACTTTCTTGCGCCGCTCTGGTGGAATTTTCGAGGCGAGATCGGCTGCCGTCTGAAAGGCGGTGAGCACCTCGGCGGAAACCACCTTGCCCTTGTCCTCGAGCCCAAGGCTGGCGGCGATCAGGGTGATCTTGCGCTCGATGCCTTGCGGGGTGTTGTCCTGCGGGACGAAGACGATCGGGATCGCCAGCGACTTCAAGACCTCGACCGCTTCAGGAGGGCCGCTGTCTTCGGCGGCCAGGATCAGGTCGGGGCGCAGGCTGGCCAGCCCCTCGACCGAAAGCTGACGGCGGTAGCCGACATTGGGTTTTTGCGCGACGTCAGGCGGATATTTGCTGCCGCGATCGACAGCGACGATTCGCTCGCCGGCCCCGAGCGCGTGGGCGATCTCGGTGACGTCGGAGCCGAGCGTCACGATTCGGGTCGCCGCGCCCGGCACGACGCTTCGCCCCAGCGCATCGACAACCGTCTCGCAGGCCAGCGCCTTGAAGCCGCAGGAAGGCGCCAGCACCGACAGTGCCAGAAGCAGCACCGCCGCGATCCTGCCCGGTTGCGACCAGCAGATCCTTTTGCCCTCGCCCACCCTACCAATCATGCCGCTGCTCCGTGCCAGATGCTTCTCGATGATGGTCGGCTATAAATTTAAAGTTGACTTGTGTCATCATGTTTTAATATGTGATCCCTGCCCCGGCCCGCCTGGTCGAGGGATTCTCGATCATGCCAGCCAAGGCCCTTCAGCCACCGCCAGCAGTTTTGCTTTTGCTTGGGGGCTGCATGACAACGACAACAAACACGACCTTGATGGCGAGCACCGCGCTCGCCTTCGTGCTCGGCCTATGCGCTGTGCCCTTTGCCAGCGCGCAGGAACAGGACCAAGAGAAAAAGGCCGCCGCCAAGGCCGGCCGCCTGGCGCCGGCCAATCCCGCGCAGAACCAGCCGGCGACGATGCTCGACGTGATCACCATCTCGGCAACGATGATCAAGACGGCGGTGATCGAATCGATGGCCGCCATCAGCGCCATCGATCAGGACGAACTCGACCGCATCCAGCCCGACACAGCCGCCGACATCTTCCGCACCACGCCCGGCGTCGCCGCCTCGATGAATGGCGACGACCCGGCGACCGCCATTAACATTCGCGGCCTGGAACAATATGGCCGCGTCGTCGTGACGCTCGACGGCGCCCGCCAGGACTATTGGCGCGTCGGTCATGGTTCTGGCTCGTTCTATGTCGAACCTGACCTCATCAAGGAGGCCACCGTCATTCGCGGCCCGGTTTCGAACGCCTATGGTTCGGGCGGCATCGGCGGGGTCGTCTCCTTCGAGACCAAGGATGCCGGTGATTTCCTCAAGAAGGATGAACGCTGGGCGCTGAGCGAGAAGCTCGGCTACGAGGACAATGGCGACGGCTTCACCACCAGCACCACCGGCGCCTACCGTTTCAGCGACGATGCCGACATCATCGGCAACCTCATCTATCGCGACCGCGACAGCTACACCGACGGCAATGGCGACACCGTGCCGTGGACCGGCGAGCGGGTGACCAGCGGCTATCTGAAGACGACTCTGCGGCCGGCCGATGGCCACGAGCTGAAGCTCGGCGCCATCCTGCAGCGCTACAACGACCAGATCAGCGGATCGAGCGGCTCGACCTCGCCGACACTGAGCCGCTACGACACCAACACCACCAACCAAACCTACACCGCCGCCTATACCTGGAAGCCCGACGACAACGCGCTGATCGACTTCAGCGCCAATGCCTATCACAACCGCACCCGCGCCGAGCAGACGCAGGTCGCGCCCGCCTCAGGGATCGGCAATTTCCGTTTCTATGATGTCGCCACCTCGGGCTTCAACGTGAAGAACTCCTCGCGCTTCGACGCCTGGGGGCTGGCCCACACGCTGACCTACGGACTCGATTACTACTATCTCGAAGCCTCCTCGGAAGCGGCGCATTTCGGCGCTGGCGAACAGCAGGGCTATGGCGGCTTCCTGCAGTGGCAGGGCGATTACGAGGACTGGCTGCAGGCCATAGCTGCGATGCGCTATGACGGCTACCAGCTCGATGGCGAGACGCGCATCCCGTCGCCACAGGAAGCCTCGATCTCCGGCGATCGCTGGTCGCCGCGCCTCACCGTCGGCGTCACGCCGTTTGACGGCTTTCAGCTCTATGGCACCTACTCCGAAGGCTACCGGGCGCCTGGCCTGCAGGATGTCTTCCGTGGCGGCGGCGCGCATGGCGGCGGCGACACCTATCGGCCCAATCTCCTGCTGCAGCCCGAAACGGCGAAGAGCTGGGAAGCCGGCATCAATGTCAAATACGATGATTTGCTGACGCCGGGCGACCGGTTGCGCGCCAAGCTCAACGTCTTCCACACCGACGTCGAGGACTATATCGACGTCGACCTCACCGTCCTGCCGCGCACGGCAATCAACATCGGCGACGCCCGCCTGAAGGGCGTCGAGGCCGAGATGGTCTATGACTACAACTGGGGTTTCGTGAACCTCGCCGGTGCGCTGATCAACGCCAAGGTCGTCAGCGGCGTCTATTCCGGCCAGGCGCTGAACAATACGCCGCTCGACCGCTTCTCGGCCACAATCGGCTTTCGCATGCTGGAGGACCAGCTCACGGTCGGCGCGCAATATCTCAGCGTCGGCAAGATCACCCGCACCAGCCGCACCAATCCCAACGCCGTGCCGATTGTCGACGACGCCTTCGATCTGGTCAATGTCTTCGCCAACTGGGCCATCAACGACAACCTCAAGCTCGATTTCGGCGTCGATAACATCTTCAACACCGCCTACACCGACCCGCAAAGCGCATGGTCGACCTCGGCGGCAACCGAACAGGGCAAGGGCCGCACCTTCAAGGTGGCCCTCACCGGCAGGATCGGAGGCTGACAATGAACGAAGCATCGGTGCGTGAACTGGCCTGCGAGGCGCGGCTCAACCTGAGGCGTCTGCCTGATTACATGGACAGCATCTCAGACAGGCTGCGGAGCTTCGAGGCCGATGCCTCGCATGAGGGAAAGCGCATCGATTTCCGCTTTGCCTTCGGCGGGGCCTCTTTCGACATGGAACGGCTGGTGATGCGGGCCAATGCTGCCGACCGCGACGGGCTCGCCCGTATCAAGGACCTGCTGGCCACAGCCGTACAGGTCTACGCCAAGGAGGAAAACCCCGAGATCGTCTGGACCGGCGATCTCTCAGGCGAAACCAGCCTCGCCCAGTTCCGCGAGATGGTGGTGACGGATATTCGCGACCTCACCCCGCACATGCGCCGCATCCGGCTGGCCGGCGAGAATCTCTCGCGTTTCACCAAATTCGGCGGCATGCACATCCGCATGCTGTTTCCGACCAGGGAGGTGCCCGATCCGCTGTGGCCAGTGCTGGGCGGCAATGGCTTGCCGGTCTGGCCCGCCGACGACCGGCGCCCGGTGGCGCGCGTCTACACCATCCGCGCGCTCGACGTGGAAACGGGCCTCATCGACGTCGACTTCCTGATCCATCCGGGTGACAGCGTCGGCTCCGCCTGGGCCATGCAGGCAGCGCCCGGCATGAAGGTCGGCATCATGGGACCGGTCGGCCGTCCGGTACGGCAGGCAGAATGGTACGTCATGGGCGCCGACGAAACCGGCCTGCCGGCGCTGGCGCGGCTGCTGGAGACGCTACCGGCCGAGACAAAGGGCGTCGCCTTTGTCGAGATCGCCAATGATGGCGAAAGGCAAGCGATCAACAATGCCACCCGCATCGAAGTGCATTGGCTGACACGGGATGGCGTGGCGGCGGGCGAGGACAGACTGCTCGCCGAGGCTGTCCGCTCGGTGGCGTGGCCGCAGGACGGTTCGGCCTTCGGCTGGTTCGCGGCGGAAGCCGCTGCCGCCAAGATCGTGCGCGAATACTGGCGCGACACGCTGGGCCTTGGTCGCGATCAAACGCTGGCGGCTGCCTATTGGCGGCGTGGCTCTGCCGGATTGATGGCAGGGTGAACTCTGACGATCGGCCCCCCGTCCTTGCCGATGCCGATATCAATTTGATCACCGGAGACAAGGTTCGAAATATCGCAAACCACCAGCGGCATGCGGATGTCATAAAGAAATTCGGCAACGATGGCGCCGACCGCCAGGATCGGGTCCGGCCGCTCCAGAAGAATCCCGGTTGGCGCGGTTCCCCTGCGGATCGCCTCGGCCAGGACCGAGGATGAAGACGATGAGCCGCGCCCGCTCGGCATGACCAGGATCTTGCCAGCGACATTCTGGCCGAGACCGGGATGCGAATGGTCTGTTATGTCGCCCGTCTCGGCATTGATGCCGCCCCAGAAGCTCAGCGGTTGCGAATACACCAGCGCCTGGCCCCTGGCTTCGCCGGCCAACTGGAAGATGCCGGTTCGTTCCACCGGTCGCGTCATGAGGCGCTCCGCACGACATGCCCGACGGCAGCGGAGCGGATGCAATCCTCCATCTCGGCGAAGGCGACGGACACGCCGATATTGCCCGGCGCGTAATGCGCCCATTTGCCGGAATTGGTCATGACCACGCCGTCGAGGCGTTCCAGGATCGATGTGACATAGGTGCAGGTATCGGCGACCGGGATCAGACCGAACGCCTCCATGCCCACCAGCGCGCCCTCCTCCTGCAGTCTCGCCAGGGTCGCACGGCCCGTGTTGACATAGATCGGGATGCGCCTTTCGGGTGCTGCCTCGCGCAGCAACGGCAACAGTCGCATCCATTCCTCATGCGAAAAATGCGGCGTGCCGAGCGACACGGCCGCTAGCGGCGCGCCATCCGGCACGCTCGATAGCCTGGCCAGCGCATGGCCGATATCGGCGCGGGTGATGCGGATCGTCTCGTCAGGCGCATGACCCTGGAACGCCTCATCGAGCGTCATCGCTTCCGGCGTGATGCCGACCGCATGGAACAGCGCCACAGCACCCGTCGTTGCAGCCGCCGCACCCAGCGCCTTCAGCTGGTCCTCGTCACGCGGCCGCGGCAGACCGGCAATCACCGGAACGCGGTCGCCACTCGCTTGCCCTATGATTAGCCCGACGCCGACGAAAAGGCTGTCACTCAGCTCGCCGTCCGGAACATCCAGTTCGAACAGGATCCGGCCGCGCCGGTTCTGGCTCAGATGCAGGCCCCAGGCCGGCGCGCGGCCGGTCATGGCGCAGCACAGATCGATGAAATCGCCATAGCGGTTGGTGCGCGCGCCGATCACCGAATTGGCAAAGACGATGGCGTTGGACTCACCCCAGGCGATCTGCTGGCCAAAGCTTGGCCGAAAGCGCGTCTGGTAGGGCGCGCAGGTGAAGGTCGCCTGGCAGCCGAGTTCCAGATGCGCCTTCATCAGCCGCCGCGCCGGCACCTCTTCCGCCGCCGGCATTTTCACCATGCCGGGATGGATGAGGTCGAACGAGCCGACGTTCAATGTCGTCGGCACTTGGACGCGGCCACCGCCTTCGACCAGCCGCTCGACGAAATCGAGCCCCGCCTTGCCGTGGTAAAGACAGCCATCGATATGGGCGCCGGTAATGTCGAGTAGGCCGCCCGCCCCGACAGCATTGGAAAACGCGGCCAGGATTTTCATGGCAGCGGCGGCGGACGGACCCTGCTCGCCGTCGAGCATGGATCGGTCCTGTGCGGTCAATTTAAGCGTCATCAGTACTCCAGCCACTTACGCGATCGTATGGCGGGACAGCGCCCCCCTCTGCCCTGCCGGGCATCTCCCCCACAAGTGGAGAGATCGGCAGCTTCGGCCTTATTGCACTTTTTGCAATGTGGGGAGATTTGCGAAACCAACGATGACAGCCGATCTCCCCACTTGAGGGGGAGATGTACGGCAGGACAGAGGGGGCCGCCGCGGAACGCCAACCATCCCATCCGTCCACAGTCCTACTTAACCCGCCGCGATCAACACCGTACTCTCCGGCGACCAGCGCAGAACGACGTCCTGACCTTCCGCCAGCCTGTCGACACCCGTGTTCTGTACAATCACCTTCAACGTCTGGCCGCCACGCTCGACGAAATAGGTGCTGTTGTTGCCGGCGAAGATGCGCTTGGAAACCTGCCCCTTGAGCATGTTGGCGGTGCCATTCGGTGCTCCGGCATCCGTGGCGATGCGGATGCGTTCGGGGCGCACGGCGCAGCTCGCCTTGGCGCCGGCGGCAAGCTTGGCACCCGCGCCAGCGGCAATCGCCGTGCCGTCCGGCAGCCGGATGCCATCGCCCGTCGTATCGCCGCGAAAGATGTTGGCATCGCCGAGGAAGGTGGCGGCGAACTCGCTCTTTGGCCGATCATAAATTTCCTCGGGCGGCCCTTCCTGCACCAGCCTGCCGTCGCGCAATATGCCGATGCGGTCACTCATCGTCAGCGCTTCTTCCTGGTCATGGGTGACGAAGATGGTGGTGATGCCAATCTCGCGCTGGATGCGCTTGAGCTCAATCTGCATGTCGACACGCAACGCCTTGTCGAGTGCGCCCAATGGCTCGTCGAGCAGCAGCACGCGCGGCTTGGTGACGATGGCGCGGGCGAGAGCCACACGCTGGCGCTGGCCGCCGGAGAGCTGATGCGGCCGGCGGCCACCGAGCTTGCCAAGCTGCACCAGATCGAGAGCGCGCTGCACCTCGGTAGCGATGATCGCCCTGGCCTCGCCGCGCACCGACAGGCCGAAGGCGACATTGTCGGCGACGCTCATATTGGGAAACAGCGCATAGTTCTGGAACACCATGCCGATACGACGCTTCTCGACGGGCACCCGCTCGACGCTCTCGCCGCCGATGGTGATGCGACCCGAGTCAGGAAAATCGAAACCGGCGATCTGCCGCAGCAACGTGGTCTTGCCGCTGCCCGACGGCCCGAGCAGCGCGTAGAAGCCGCCATCGGCGAAGTCGATGGAGACGTTGTCCAGCGCCTTGTGTGCGCCAAAGCTGCGCGAGACATCGGATACCTGCACGCCGGCCATTATTTCTCTCCGCCGAATTTGAAGAACCGCGCCGTCAGCAGCATCAGCGCCATCGACACGACAATGATGATGGTCGAGACCGCGTTGATCTCGGGCGTGAAAC
>NZ_RZTB01000059.1:34833-35587 GCF_003997735.1 Mesorhizobium sp. M7A.F.Ca.MR.148.00.0.0
CTGCCCCGGCGTCGCCAGGAAATAGGACACCACGAACTGGTCGAACGACACGGCAAACGCAAACAGCCCGCCGGCGATGACGCCGGGCATGATCCAGGGCAGCGTGACGCGGCGCGTCACCTGCCACTGGTTAGCGCCGAGCGAGCGCGCCGCCTCTTCCAGCTCCGGCGCGAAGGTCTGCAGCCGGGCCGAGACGACGACGATGACATAGGGCAGCGCCAGTGCGACATGGCCGAGCAGGATCGCGTGCAGGCCTCGGCCGATGCCGACGCCGAAGAAGAAGATCAGCATCGCCGTGCCGGTGATCAGCCACGGTATGGCGATCGGCGGAAACAGCAGCGCCTGCAGGAACTTCTTGCCGCGAAACTCATAGCGATAGAGCGCCAGCGACGCCGCCGAGCCGAGCACGACGCAGATGATCGTGGTGATGACCGCGATCTCGACGCTGTTCCAGGTCGCTGCGATCAGTTGGTCATTCTGCCACAGCGAAGCATACCATTCGGTCGTCCATTCGAACGGCAATTGGTAGAAGGGAGAAACGTTGAACGACATCAGCGCCATGATGATGATCGGCAGATAAAGAAAGGCGAGCAGCAGCCAGATATAGACGCGGCCGAGTCCTTCGAGGATGCGGGTCGTCGTCATCACGCGGCCCTCCGCAGCACTGGCGACGCCACCGCCAGGATGACCAGCACTACCGCCAGCAGGATGAAGGAGAGCGCCGCACCGAGCGGCCAGTTGAACACGGCTACGA
>NZ_RZTB01000005.1:0-96339 GCF_003997735.1 Mesorhizobium sp. M7A.F.Ca.MR.148.00.0.0
GCAGGCACGTTCCAGCCGGAGAAGTGGTGGTAGAGAACGAAAAGATCATGTCGTATGGATTTGCCAGCTTGCTACTGCTGGCCATCCTTCTGCCGCTCTATTGCTACTGGCTTTGGCGCGGTGTTCCTGTACTGATCTCAGCTTTGAAAACGAAAACGCTCAAGACAAGGACAGGATTACACCGGAAAAGCGAAGATCCGGGAATATATTGGCTCGGCGTTGGTTTTTACATTTTGGCGTTGACCGTAATTCCGCTGTGCATATTTTCCATTGTGTATCCTTATTTGTAAGATATTGCCGCTATTCGTGCCAGAGCGTAGATTTCGTATAAATCGACGGGCACTCCGAGGGACATCCGGCTCCTATGTTCTTCTACCTTTCCAAGATCTTCTGGTTCTTCATCCAGCCGCTCAACCTGGCGATCTTCCTGCTGCTGGCGGGATTGCTCGCGGCCATGATCGGGCGCCGGCGGCTGGCGGCCACCGGCAGCGTGCTGGCATTTCTGGTCCTTGCGCTGTCAGCCTGGACGTCGCTCGGCGCCATGATGCTCAATCCGCTGGAAGAGCGCTTCGCGCGCCCGCCGCTGCCGGCAAAGGTCGACGGCATCGTCGTGCTCGGCGGCGGCTTTGAGGGCGCCATCAATCTGGCGCGCGGTGGCTATGAGTTGAACAGCAGCGGCGATCGGATGGTCGAGACCGCAGTTCTGGCCCGGCGCTTTCCCACCGCCAAGGTGGTCGTCTCCGGCGGCACCGGCGCGTTGTTTCTCGATGGCGAGGGCGATGCCGCAACCGCGCCGCGCCTGCTCACCGCGCTTGGCGTGGCCGCCGATCGTCTGATCCTGGAGAACAAATCCCGCAACACCTATGAGAACGCGGTCTTCACCAAGGAGTTGGTCACGCCGAAGCCCGGCGAGACCTGGCTGCTCGTGACCTCAGCCTTCCATATGCCGCGCGCCAAGGCGCTGTTCGACAAGGCTGGCTTCGCCACCGTTCCCTGGCCGGTCGACTATCGCACCTCGGGCAAAGAAGGCATCGGGCTGTTCCGCGATAATCCGGCCGACTCACTGCAGGCCACCACCATGGCCATCCGCGAATGGATCGGGCTTTTTGCCTATTGGCTGTCTGGCCGGATCGATCATGCTTTTCCAGGCGGCTGACCGATCACCGCCTGCCTGGCGGCCGAGAAGAACTGGCGCCGCACCAGAACGGCCAGCAGCAACAGCGTCGACAACACGAACACCATGGGGTCGACGAACCAGCCGAGATAACCGATCGAGAAGAACACCCCGCGCAGGCCGGAGTTGAAGTGCTTTCCGGCCAGCATGTTCATTTGCGCCGCACGCCACACCGCCGTTTCGGTGACCGGATTGCGTGAGGCTTCGCCATGCGGGATCGGCACGGCGCCGATCAGGATCGTGCAATAGTTGAACAGCCGGTACGCCCAGCCGAATTTGAAGAACGAAAACGCCAGGATCAGCACCAGTCCGAACACCTTTATCTGAAAAGCCGCGCGCGACGGCGCGCCACCCAAGGGCAGGTCGCTGAGCACTTCAAGAACCCGGTCGGACGCGCCGAGCAAGGCAAAGCAGCCGCCGATCGCGATCAGCGAGCTGGAGGCGAAGAAGGCGGTGCCTTGCTGCAGCCCGCTCATAATGGCGGTGTCGACGATGCGGATCTCGCGCTCGGCCATGGTCCGCATCCAGGCTTGCCGCTGTGCATTCATCGCCGTCGTCAGCGACATGCGGCTGACCAGCTTGCCGTCGGAGGCGAACGTGTGCAGCAGCCACGCGACGAGGAAGAAGGCCAGCGCCGCGAGATCGGCTGTCGAAAGATCGAGGGAATCGCCCATGGACTGAATTTATCACATTCAGCGCAATCGCTTCGATGTCCGCATACAGCGATCGTACCAATGTCGCTGCCGGAGCAAACAAGGTCGGCGGGTGCAGCGCCGCGATTTCCAAAAGAGCGGAAACATCGTGGGAATTCCTATATGTAGTCCTCGACCTGACTCCAGGAGACAACGCCGCGTGTTCCTTTCGGTTTTCGACCTGTTCAAGATCGGCATAGGACCGTCGAGTTCGCACACGATGGGGCCGATGACCGCCGCTGCGCGGTTTCTCGACGAGGTCGCGGGAAATGACTGGCCGCGTCCGGCGGGCGTCAAGGTCGACCGGCTTGGCGCAAGCCTGCACGGGTCACTCGCCTACACCGGTATTGGCCACGGCAGTGATCGCGCCGTCATGCTCGGCCTTGCCGGTCTGACGCCGCAGACGGTTGATCCCGATCAGGCGGATGGCATTGCCGGCCGCATCACCGCCGAAAAGCGCATTTCGCCTCCCGGCCATCCCTCGTATCGCTTCGATCCGGCCACCGATCTGGTGCTGGACCGCAAGACGCCGCTCACCGGCCACGCCAACGGCATGGCGTTCTACGCCTATGACGCCGGCGGCCGCCTGCTGCTCAAGCGGATCTATTATTCGATCGGCGGCGGCTTCGTGGTTTCCGAAGAAGAACTGCAGCGGATGAAAGCCAAGGGTTCGGTGACAACCGAAGGCAAGAAAGTGCCTTATCCGTTCAAGAATGCGGTCGAGATGCTGGCCATGGCCGGCAAAAGCGGTCTTTCCATCGCCGACATGAAACGCGTCAACGAGGAGACGCAGATGACGCGCGAGGAGCTCGACGCCGGCCTCGACGGAATCTGGAGCGCCATGAAGGGCTGCATCGACCGTGGCCTGTCGCAGGATGGCATCATGCCGGGTGGGCTGAAGGTGCGCCGCCGTGCCCGCATGCTGCACGATAAGCTGCAGGAGCAGTGGCAGCAGAACAAGCCCAATCCTTTGCTCGCCAATGACTGGCTGTCGATCTACGCCATGGCCGTGAACGAGGAAAATGCCGCCGGCGGCCGCGTGGTCACCGCGCCGACCAATGGCGCTGCCGGCACGCTGCCGGCGGTGCTGCGCTACTGGCTGCATTTCCATCCCGAGGCGGACCAGCCGAGCATTCGTGATTTCCTGCTGACGGCTGCCGCCGTTGGCGGCATCATCAAGACCAACGCATCGATCTCGGGCGCCGAGGTCGGCTGTCAGGGCGAGGTCGGGTCGGCATCGGCGATGGCGGCGGCCGGCCTGTGCGCCGTCATGGGCGGTACGCCCGAACAGGTCGAGAATGCCGCCGAGATCGCGCTCGAACATCATCTCGGCATGACCTGCGATCCGGTTGGTGGTCTGGTTCAGGTGCCGTGCATCGAGCGCAATGCGCTGGGCGCGGTCAAGGCGGTGACGGCCGCGTCGCTGGCCATCAAGGGCGACGGCATCCATTTCGTACCGCTCGATGCGGCGATCGAGACCATGCGCCAGACCGGCCTCGACATGAACGAGAAGTACAAGGAAACCAGCCTTGGCGGGCTTGCAGTCAACGTCGTGGAGTGCTGAAGGCTGGCCTAAACCGCCACTGTGGAGAAGTCGATCCGGTCGTTGACGCGTTCGCGTGCGGGACTAACCTTAAGCGATGTCTCTCAATCTCATAAAACTCTGTGTCGGCTGCGACAGCGTCGAGGATCTCGAAGAGTGGATCGCCTTCCGCCTCGACGAGCGGCGGCGCTCCGGTGAGCCGGTCGAGCAGTATCACACCACCCGCATGATGCCGACGCGCGGCGCCGAGGTTACCGATGGTGGTTCGCTCTATTGGGTGATCAAAGGCAATGTGCAGTGCCGCCAGTTGATCACCGAGATCCGGCCGTTCACCGACGGTGAAGGCATCAGCCGCTGCCACCTGATTCTCGACCCCGAGGTTGTTCGAACCGACTGGCAGCCGCGCCGGGCTTTTCAGGGCTGGCGCTACCTGAAGCCGGCGGACGCGCCGCTCGATCTGGGCAAGGGCAAGGCCGGATTGATCGAGATGCCGCCGAAACTCAGGCGCGAGCTGGCCGATCTCGGTCTGCTCTGACCCCAGGTGGCATCACCGCCTGGCCCTTTGCACCGCCCGATGTGGGGCTTGCAAGCGATGTGGCAACGCCACATCTTGTTTTTCATGAGCGATAAGAAGCAGCCCGTGCCCGCGAGGGCCAATCCTGCGCCGATCAAGCCTCAATCCAACGCCGGCGAGATCGACGCCTTCATCCGTCAGGCGAGGACACTTGCCACGTCGGCGACCGGTTCGGGCAGGCTGATCCTTGCTCTCGACGCAACAATGAGCCGCCAGCCGACCTGGGATCTGGCTTGTGAGCTGCAGGGCCAGATGTTCGACGCCGTCGGCAAGGCCGGAACCCTCAGCGTGCAACTGGTTTATTTTCGCGGTCTCGGCGAGTGCCGTTCGTCGGCTTTCGTGAGCGACACCAATGCCTTGAAGCAGCTGATGACGCGGATCGAATGCCGTAGCGGCCACACCCAGATCGGCAAGGTCCTGACGCATGCGCTGAAACAGACGGCGGCCGCCAAGGTCAATGCGCTGGTCTACATCGGCGACGCGATGGAAGAGAATATCGACGATCTGGCCGAAAAGGCCGGCAGCCTCGGCCTTCATGGCGTTCCTGTCTTCGTGTTTCAGGAAGGCCATGATTCCGGCGCGGAAAAGGCGTTCAAAGAGATTGCGCGGCTTTCCAAGGGGGCTTGGTTCCGATTTGATCGGCGGGCTGCCGCGACCCTGGCAGGGCTGCTTTCGGCCGTCGCCGTGTATGCGACCGGCGGGTTGAAGGCGCTCGAAGCCAGGGGCAGGCCGGAAGACCGGCTGATGATCGAGCATCTGCGGGGCGGCGGAAAATAATGGGCGCAATCATCGCTTTTGTAGCGTTGCTTCTGCTGCTTCTCGGCGCGGTGACGATCTTTCTGCGTGCCGAGCCGGCGAAACTGGCGAGCACGCTGCGAACGCTCGGCCCGGCTCTTCTGGCACTTGTCGGCGTCGCCGTGCTTGTGGTCGGCCGTGAAGGCATCGGCGGCATGATCCTCACCGCGGCAATTGCCTGGTATGGTTCCATGCGCATGAAACGCGAGCCGGCCGGGCTTGCACCGGGCAAACGCTCCACGGTGCGCACGGCCGCATTGGAAATGGAGCTCGATCACGATACCGGCGGCCTCGAAGGACTGGTCCTGGCTGGCCGCCACGAAGGCAAGATGCTTGGCGCGATGGGGCTGGCGGAATTGCAACACCTCTACCGCGAACTCTCCAGCGATCCAGAGAGCCGACAGCTGCTAGAGACGTATCTTGACGGCAGATTTCCCGTCTGGCGCAAAAACGCTGAGACGAACGGTGGCGAAGGGCTGGGTGTTCCGCCAGGTCCGGGCGCCATGACTAAGGAGGAGGCCTACAAGGTCCTTGGTCTTGAAGCGGGGGCCGCCGCGGCGGATGTCCGCAAGGCGCACCGCCGCCTGATGCAGCGCCTGCACCCCGATGTCGGCGGCACGTCTTTCCTGGCGGCGCGGATTAACGAAGCCAAGGACGTCTTGCTCTCCAATCACAACTAGTCTCCTTCGACGCAGAATTTTTCCGGGAGATGGCTTGCGCGCCGTCCTACTGCTGGACGGCGTAGCACTCGATGTTCTTCTTCTTCAAAGCGGTACAGGCCTTCCAGGCGGCGGTCTTCGAACCGAAGCCACCGAAGCGGGCGCGGTAGTAGGTGACGCCATCCTTGTCGAAGGCGACAGTGAAACCGGAAGCTTCCGCCAGCACCTTGGGCGCCTGCTTGGTGGTCTTGTCGAGAAAGGCCTGGGCCTCGGACTGCTTGGGCGACGAGGCGACCTGAATGGCCCAGCCCGACGGCACCGACGCGGTGTTGACCGGGTCGACAGCCGCCGGCGTCGGCTCGGCATAGGCCGCTACCACCTGGGCCGTCGCGACCTGGGGGGCTGAAACGATGACGGTCTTGACCTTTCTGGTCTTGACGACGGGAGCTGCTTCCTCGGCCTGCGCGGTGTCGTCTTCGGCGACCGTGGCGTCCTCGGCAACGATGGCATCGTCCTGCGCTATGACAGGCTTGTCGTCCGGTGTCGGAGCGTCATGCTTGGGCAGAAGAACCTTGGCGAGGGCGGTGATCGGGTTGTTGCCACCGGCCTTGGCGACCAGATCGCCACCGCCGCGAGTCGATGCCCTCGGCAGATAGGTGTTGATCAGGTTGGCCATCTGATTGTCACGGCTGCCGCCCGAGGTGCCGCCCATGACCACGCCGACGATGCGGCGATTGCCATCGGAAACCGATGAGACGAGGTTGAAGCCGGAGGCGCGGGTGTAGCCCGTCTTGATGCCGTCCACACCCTTGATGCGTCCGAGCAGGCGGTTGTGGCCGTTGATGCGCTTGCGCCCGTAGAGAAAGGAGCGCTGCGAGAAATAGCCGTAATACTGCGGAAAATGCTCGCGCAGCGCGATGCCGAGCGTCGCCATGTCGCGCGCGGTGGTGAACTGGCCGGGGTCGGGCAGGCCATTGGCGTTTCGGAACACGGTGCCGTTCATGCCCAGCGCACGCGCCTTGGCCGTCATCATGCGGGCAAAAGTGGTTTCATTGCCACCGAGCATTTCGCCGAGCGCGGTGGCCGAGTCGTTCGCCGATTTGGTGACGACCGACAGGATCGCGGTCTCGACCGTGACGGAACCACCCGGCTTCACGCCAAGTTTCGTCGGCGCCTCGGCGGAAGCCTTGGCGGAAAATACCACTGGCGTGTTCCTGCTGATCTTGCCCTTCGCCATAGCTTCGAAGGTCAGGTACAGCGTCATCATCTTGGTCAGCGAAGCCGGGTAGCGCCTGCCGTTGGCATCTGCGGAGTAAAGCACCTTGCCGGTCTTGGCATCCACGACGATGGCCGCCTGCCTGGCCGCCAGCGACGAGGCAACGTCGCCAAAAACGAATGTCATCGCCAAGGCGATGATCATCATCGTTTTGAGAGGGGAGGTGGATTTGGAAACGATGCCCAACAACGCCTTACGCACTGGTACTTCCCTTGGATTTCTTCGTTGCGTTGGAGGCGGCAAAGGGTCCTGCCTCGCTTCCGGTCAAGCTACCGGCGCAGCGTTACCAATCCGTTTATGGTAACCGCCGCGTTCACCATTTTCTTCGGGTTTGAGGTTCTCTTTATTCCATTTTTAGCCATTGGCTGGGCAGGCGGGCCCGCAAGCCCGCGAAATCTTGACTTTTGTGCGGCGCACAATATATTATCTTGCATTGCACAAGGGCGCCCCGAAGAAGGACGCTTCAACCGTCAAGGGAATCGTGAAATGACCCAGACCTATGAGGACTTCAGCAAATACGGCAAAGAGTTCGCCGACACCGGATTGAAGAGCTTCGCGTCGCTGTCCAAGGGCGCGCAGGCGATTGCCACCGAGGCTGGTGAATACACCAAGAAGAGTTTTGAAACCGGCAGCGCCACTGTGGAGAAGCTGTTTTCAGCCAAGTCGCTGGAAAAGGCGATCGAGATCCAGTCGGACTACGCCAAGCAGTCTTATGAGGCGTTCGTCGCCGAGGCCACCAAGATCGGCGATCTCTATGCCGAACTCGCCAAGGAAGCTTACAAGCCATTCGAATCGATCGTTGCCAAGGCAAAGTAATTTTGCCCGGGCGAACTGATTTCGCCTGACGTGACCCCAGATTCAGCCTTTGAACCCGAGAAAAGGCCCGGCCACGGAAACGCGGCCGGGCTTTTTCGTGTCAATTTCCGTTCCAGGGCCTCGCGCCCCTTCACGATTGCGAAAATCGTCCAAGTTGGTGACCTAGCCATATTGTCAGCTAACCAGAAGGGCTTAAAATCGTACATCGAACACCTACATGTCGAACTCGCATGGGGAATCGAAAGAGGCAGGAATACGTGACTTCAGGTTTGACTGCCACGAGACGAGTGGTGCGAATGCAAGACGGCGACGGTAACGGCAATGGGGCCGGCCGTGGGACGGCCGTCATCACGCGCACCAAAACCAAGACCAAGAAGCCCAGCCTTTATCGGGTCCTCATCCTCAACGACGACTACACTCCGATGGAGTTCGTGGTTCACGTGCTGGAGCGTTTTTTCCAGAAGGATCGCGAAGCCGCCACACGCATCATGCTTCATGTTCACAATCATGGAGTGGGCGAGTGCGGGGTCTATACATTCGAGGTGGCCGAGACCAAAGTGTCCCAGGTCATGGATTTCGCCCGACAGAATCAGCATCCGCTGCAATGCGTGATGGAGAAGAAGTGAGGTAACATGCCGGCTTTCTCCCAAGGCCTGGAAAAGGCGCTTCACCAGGCGCTGACGCTCGCCAATGAGCGGCACCATGAATATGCAACCCTAGAACATCTGCTGCTCGCGCTCATCGACGACACCGAGGCGGCCGCCGTCATGCGCGCCTGCAATGTCGATCTCGATGAGCTCAAGCACACGGTTCTCACCTATATCGACACCGAGCTCGACAATCTCGTCACCGGTTACGACGAGGACTCCAAGCCGACCGCCGGTTTCCAGCGCGTCATCCAGCGCGCGGTGATCCATGTGCAGTCGTCTGGCCGCGAGGAAGTGTCGGGCGCCAACGTGCTCGTCGCCATTTTCGCCGAGCGCGAGAGCCATGCCGCCTATTTCCTGCAGGAACAGCAGATGACCCGCTACGATGCGGTCAACTACATCTCGCACGGCATTGCCAAGCGTCCGGGCGCGTCGGAGACACGCTCGCCGCGCGGTGCGGACGACGAGCAGGGCGGCCAGAACGGCGCCGAGCCACAAGAGGAAGGCGGCAAGAAGAAGCAGCAGCAGGATGCGCTGACGGCTTATTGCGTCAATCTCAACAACAAGGCCAAGGCCGGCAAGATCGACCCGCTGATCGGCCGCGAGTCCGAGATCAACCGCACCATCCAGGTGCTGTGCCGCCGCTCCAAGAACAACCCGCTCTATGTCGGCGACCCCGGCGTCGGCAAGACGGCGATCGCCGAGGGTCTGGCCAAGCGCATCGTCGAGGGCGACGTTCCCGAAGTGCTGCACAACGCCACCATCTTCGCGCTCGACATGGGCACGCTGCTCGCCGGCACGCGCTATCGCGGCGATTTCGAGGAACGGCTGAAGCAGGTCGTCAAGGAGCTCGAGGACTATCCTGGCGCCGTGCTGTTCATCGACGAGATCCACACGGTCATCGGGGCAGGGGCTACTTCAGGCGGCGCCATGGATGCGTCCAACCTGTTGAAGCCGGCGCTGTCGTCGGGTGCGATCCGCTGCATCGGCTCGACCACCTACAAGGAATTCCGCCAGTTCTTCGAGAAGGACCGTGCCCTGGTGCGGCGCTTCCAGAAGATCGACGTCAACGAACCGACCATCGAGGACGCCATCGAGATCATGAAGGGCCTCAAGCCCTATTATGAGGAGTTCCACAAGGTGAAGTTCACCAATGAGGCGATCAAGGCCTCGGTGGAACTGTCGGCACGTTACATCAACGACCGCAAGCTGCCGGACAAGGCGATCGATGTGATCGACGAGACCGGCGCCTCGCAGATGCTGGTGCCCGAAGCCAAGCGCAAGAAGACCATCGGCATCAAGGAGATCGAGGCGACGATCGCCACCATGGCCCGCATCCCGCCGAAGACGGTTTCGGCCGATGACGAGAAGGTGCTGCAGGGCCTCGATATCGAGCTGAAGCGCGTCGTCTATGGCCAGGACACTGCGATCACCGCGCTGACCTCGGCGATCAAGCTGGCACGTGCCGGCCTGCGCGAACCGGAGAAGCCGATCGGCTCCTACCTGTTCTCCGGCCCGACCGGCGTCGGCAAGACCGAAGTGGCCAAGCAGTTGGCCGCCTCGCTCGGCGTCGAGCTGATCCGCTTCGACATGTCGGAATATATGGAACGCCACACCGTCTCGCGGCTGATCGGCGCGCCTCCGGGCTATGTCGGCTTCGACCAGGGCGGTCTTCTGACGGACGGCGTCGACCAGCATCCGCATTGCGTGCTGTTGCTCGACGAGGTCGAGAAGGCGCATCCGGACCTGTTCAACATCCTGTTGCAGGTGATGGACCACGGCAAACTGACCGACCATAACGGCAAGCAGATCGACTTCCGCAATGTGATCCTGATCATGACCACCAATGCGGGCGCGTCGGATGCGCAGCGCGCGGCGATCGGCTTCGGCTCGACCAAGCGCGAAGGCGACGATGTCGAGGCGATCAACCGGTTGTTCACGCCGGAGTTCCGCAACCGGCTCGATGCGATCATCCCGTTCGGCTCGCTGCCGGTGCCGGTCATCCATCAGGTGGTGCAGAAGTTCGTCATGCAGCTCGAGGCCCAGCTTTCCGAGCGTGGCGTCACCTTCGACCTGTCGGCGGATGCGATCGCCTGGCTCGCCGACAAGGGCTATGATGAGCGCATGGGAGCGCGGCCGCTCGGCCGTGTGATCCAGGAGCACATCAAGAAGCCGTTGGCCGACGAGGTGCTGTTCGGCAAGCTCAAGAAGGGCGGCACGGTGCGCGTCACCGTCGAGAAGAAGGAAACCGGCGAGACCGGCCTGAAGCTCGAATCGCTCGCCGACGAGGCGCCGGTGAAGCCGAAGAAGGAAGAGCCGGAAGAAACGCCGAAGCCCAGAAAGGCCGTGGCGAAGAAGCCGGCGGCCAAGAAGCTGGTGGCGCAGAAGCCCGAAGCCAAGGGCAAGGACGGCGGCAAGCGCAGTCTCGTCCCGCAACTGCCCAGAAAGAACTGACTTTGAGGAAAGTCGAAAAGCCCCGGAAACGGGGCTTTTTTCGTTTGCAAGGAGGAGGGGCATGAGCGGCCAGATCATCATCCTGAACGGTGCGCCGCGATCGGGAAAAACAAGCATCGCCAGAGCTGTTCAGGAGCGCTTCAATGGCGTCTGGATCAATCTCGGCGTCGACGTTACGAGCAGGCTACGCCGGCACGCTATCGGCCCGGGATAGGATTGCGGCCCGGCGGCGAGCGTCCGGACCTTGAGGCCCTCGTGCCCGGATTATACGCCGCGCTCTACGAATCGATCGCCGTCCACAGCCGGCTGGGGCTGAATGTCGTGGCGGATATCGGCCATCACGATGCTTATTCGAGACCACTTCACATTGTGGCCGGTTGCGCGCGGCGGCTTGTAGGTCTGCCGGTGCTGTTTGTCGGTGTTCGCTGCCCGCTGGAAATCATCATGGAAAGGCGTGCCGCCAGCGCGGCGGACAAGAGATATGTGACCGGCTCATCAGACGATCCGGTGCCGTTGCCCGTGCGCCTGTGGCAGGAGGAGGTCCACCGCCCAGGCGTCTACGATCTGGAAGTCGATACTTCGCTCATGAGCCCGAAGCAGTGCGCGGATACGATCCGGCGACGGCTGGAGCAAGGCATCGCTCGGCCCAGCGCGATTGAGCAACTGGCTCAAACCGGAACCGATTAAGACGGTTTCGCAAGCGGACATGCGCGTCAGCTTTGCAGCGCTGACCGTATCTTTTCGGCGTTCCCGACCAAAATCTCCGGCTTCTCCATCCCGCCCGTGTGCGGCTTCAGGGGAATGCCGTCGAAGCGCGGGATGACATGCACATGCAGATGATAGACGGTCTGCCCCGAGGCCGGCTCATTGAACTGCATGACGGTGACGCCATCGGCGCCGAAGGCCTTTTTCACCGCCAGTGCCACTTTCTGAACGACGCTCAAGAGATGGCCGAAAATTGACGGGTCGGCGTCGAGCAGGTTGCGCGATGGCGCCTTCGGCACCACCAGCGTGTGGCCCGGCCCCTGCGGCATCACATCCATGAAGGCGATGACCGCGTCATCCTCGTAGACACGGTGCGAGGGAATTTCGCCGCGCAGGATCTTGGCGAAGATGTTGTCGGTATCGTAGGCGGCCTCGGTCATGGCGAACGCTCCGGATTGTGCCTTTCGTGTAGCGAAACGGTGGAAAATCGGCAAGACGATCGGACGAAGTCGGCCCTGCTCGTCAAGGCAGCCCTGTTGCTACTCCTCCAGATCCTTGCGGAACGGGGTGTGCTCTTCCAGATATTCGCTCATCCGCTCCACCTCCTGCCGTTCGCGCCCGAGGTAGTCGGCGACGGCATTGCGCAGGCCTGGGTGTGCAATGTAGTGCGCGGAATGCATGGTCACCGGCCGGTAGCCGCGCGCCAGCTTGTGTTCGCCCTGCGCGCCCGCCTCGACCACCTTCAGCTTGCGCTCGATGGCGAAGTCGATCGCCTGATGGTAGCAGACCTCGAAATGCAGGAAGGGATGGTCCTCGATGCAGCCCCAGTTGCGGCCATAAAGTGCGTCGGAGCCGATGAAATTGATGGCGCCGGCGATATAGCGCCCATTGCGCCTGGCCATCACCAGCAGGATGTCGTCGGCCATGCGTTCGCCGATCAGCGAGAAGAATTGACGGTTGAGATAGGGCCGGCCCCATTTGCGGCTGCCGGTGTCCATGTAGAAGGCGAAGAAATCGTCCCAGGCCTTCTCCGTGAGGTCCTTGCCGGTCAGCCGATCGATCGAAATGCCGTCGCCAAGCGCTTCGCGCCTTTCCTTCTTCATCGCCTTTCGCTTGCGCGAGGCAAGGGTGGCGAGGAAGTCGTCATAGGTTGAAAAGCCTTCGTTGAAGAAATGGAATTGCTGATCGGTGCGGTGCAGGAAACCGGCCGCTTCCAGCACCTCCACATCGCTCTCTTGCGCGAAGGTGACATGCGCGGAAGAGACACCGAGCTTTTGCGTCACCGCCTTCAGGCCCGCCGCGAGACCGGCCTTCACTTTGGCGCTGTCCTCGCCTTTGCTGACCAGCAGGCGAGGGCCGGTGACCGGCGAGAACGGCACGGCACTTTGCAGTTTGGGATAGTAACGGCCGCCGGCGCGCTCGAAGGCATCCGACCAGCCATGATCGAACACATATTCGCCCTGGCTGTGCGATTTGAGATAACAGGGCACCGCACCCAGCAATCTGCCTTGCCCGTCCTCCAGCCTGAGGTGATGGCCCTGCCAGCCGGTGCGCCGCACGGCGCATCCAGAATCTTCGAGTGCGCTTAGAAAAGCGAAGGAAACCAAAGGATTGTAACTGGTTTCTGAATTTCCGCGCGCAGTTCCGGCAAAGCCGTTCCATTCATCACAGGTGAAGGCGCCGATGCCGGCGGCGACGCGGATCGAATAGTCCGCATTGGCCGTTTGTCCGTCACCCTCGTCGCCCTGATCCATGAGGCTTATTTAAGCTCCGTCCGGCCTGGTACAAGTCACGTTTCAGACATTCAGGCGACTTTGACCAGATCGGGCTCGAACCCCTCGAACGTCATCTGGTCGGCATATCTGAAGGTCAGGTCGACCGCCGGCTGGTCGTGCACCGTCCAGGTGATAACAGGCATTTTCAGCCTTTCACGCACGAAGCTGACAAATGGGTTCGGCAGGTCGCCGGCGGCGTAGGAGGTGAAGGCGATCTCATGCGCCAGCATGGCGAAATGCGCCTCGATCAACCCGACGTCCTTGCCGTAGGCGGTGAGCCCCCCCGGGATACCCGGCGCGTCCTTCGGAAAATCGCGGACCAGCCAGTGGTCGAACGACATGATCGCCGCCTTGCCCTTGTAGCGCTTGAGCATATTGCCGACGCTTGCCACCAGGCCTTCGTCATAGCCGGGCGTGCCTTTCAACTCGACCACCAATGGCACGCGGCCGTCGACCAGGTGGAGCATTTCCTGCAGCGTCGGCACATGGTCCGCCGTGCCACCGACCCTGAGCGCCGCGAGTTCTGCTGCGGTGCGCTGCCAGACGAAACCATCCTGGCCGGTCAGGCGCTTGAGATCTCCGTCATGGATGATGACAGGAACGCGGTCGGACGACAGGTGGACGTCGCATTCGATGGCATAGCCGCGTTCGGCGGCCGCGGCGAAGGCCGACAGCGTGTTTTCCCAGCGCGTCTTGTTCATGTCGTGGAAGCCGCGATGGGCGACGGGCCGGGCGGTCAGCCAGGATAGGTCGGTCATATCAGTCCCCTGGCTCATTCGATTTCGAAGACGGCTTCGATTTCCACTGAGGCATTAAGCGGCAGGCAGGCGGTGCCGACGGCGGAGCGCGCATGCTTGCCACGCTCGCCAAGGGCCGCCACCAGGAAATCGGAGGCGCCGTTGGCAACCAGATGCTGCTCGACGAACTCAGGTGTCGAGGCGACGAAAACGGTGATCTTCACCAGACGGCTAATCTTCTCGAGGTCGCCGAGTGCTGCCTTGGCCTGCGCCAGGATGTTGATCGCGCAGTATTTTGCCGCATCCTTGCCACCTGCCGTATCCAGATCGCGACCTAACAGCCCGCTCGCCTGCAGCTTGCCGTCCTTGAGCGGCAATTGCCCGGCGGTGAACAGCAGATTGCCGGTCCGGCAATAGGGCACGTAGTTGGCGGCGGGCGCGGCGGCGACGGGAAGCGTCACACCCAGATCGCTTAGCCGCTTTTCGATTGTTTCACTCATGGTATTTCCCTATTGCTTGGTGACGCCGCGCCGGCCGGGCCGAAATTGCTATTTTTGCCTCGCTTCCGCCACGACTTTTTTTAAGCTGGACCATCTTTCCCTGCGGCCTGCCATCAGTCGCGACGATCGGAGTACCTCATGCGCGCAACGCGCCTCGCATTCCATGCCGTCCTGTTGTCGGGGGTCTTCTCGATAGGCCCTGCCTTCGCAGCGCCGGCGTTGCAAGCCCACCGCGCCGTCTACGATCTTACCTTGAAAAAAGCGTCCGATCAGTCCGGCATCACAGGCATATCCGGCCGCATGGTCTATGAGTTCAATGGCTCGGCCTGCGAAGGCTATACGGTGAAATTCCGCTTCGTCACCCAGATCGTCACCGCCGACAACACCAGGCTGACCGACCAGCAGACGACCACTTTCGAGGACGCCGAAGGCAAGACATTTTCGTTCGTGACAAAATCCTTCGTCGACCAGAATCTCGACAAAGAGGTCAAGGGCATCGCCACCAAAGAGACCAAGGGCCTGAAGGTCGACATCGACAAGCCTGAAAAGAACAGCGTCGAGCTGGCGACAACCCAATTCCCGACCCAGCATCTGGTCGAGCTGATCGGCAAGGCCGAAAAGGGCGAGAATTTTTACGAAACCAACCTGTTCGACGGTTCCGAAGACGCCAACAAGGTGATGACCACCACCGTCGTGGTCGGCAAGAAAACCGATGCCGACAAGGCCGACCCGGAAGCTTCGGCACTGGCAAAGCTCGCCACCGACAAATACTGGCCGGTCGATATCGCCTATTTCGACGACACCAACAAGACGGGCGAAGAGGTGCCGGAATACCGTATCAGCTTCAAGCTGCATGAGAACGGCATCACCCGCGATCTCGTCATGGACTATGGCGACTTCTCGATGACCGGCAAGCTGGTCAACCTGTCGCTGTTCGACCAGACGAAACCCTGTCCCGCCAAATAGTGCCGGTCTAGGCAGTTGTTTTGCCACGACGCAGCGTGGTCGTAACGATCGACTTGAACGTGCCGCAATCGTCTCTCAACCTCTCCCCGGCGTCCAGGCGCGAGGGGGATCAGCTTGAGCAGGATCGATACATTCGTGGCGCCGCGGCCCAACCCGGCACTGATCAGGGCCATGACATCCGTCAACCGGATCGTCATGCTGCGCGGCATTCCCGGATTTCGGGATATCTTGCCGTTCAATCGCCTGGCCGGTCTGCGCGGCGTCTCAGATGTCCGCCATATCGACTTTCCCCACGCCGACCTTGAGCGGCTGAAGGCCAGTTGCGGGGCAGGGAAGGCGACCTTCATCACGCCCAATCATCCCGAGTTCTTCACCGACTGGATGATCGACAAGGAAATCGTGTCGCAGGTCAGCCCGCTCACGGCCTCATGGGCAACCAATGGTGTCGTCAACGGCCTTGGCCGGCTGATGCAGAAGTTCTGGCTGGCCAACAATTTGATCGCTCAGATTCCCGGCAACAGCGGGGCAGCCAAGGAACACTCCATCGCCTGGGCCTTGAAAGGGCATGGCGTGCTGCTGCATCCCGAAGGCGGCGTCGGCTGGCATGCCAATGTCGTTGCGCCTTTGCTGCCGGGTGCCATCGAGATGGGGCTGGAGGCCCTCAAGCGCGGCCGGGCCACGGATTCCGATTTCAAGGTCTGGATCGCGCCAGTCGTCTGGAAGCTCGCCTTCACCGGGAATGTCGAAGCGGCGCTGGCGAAGGAATGCGCTTATGTCGAGAAAAGCCTGAAAATAGAACGCCTTGCGACCGACACGCTCCTGCAGCGCATCCACCATGTCTATTCGGCGCTGCTGGCCCGCGATGAAGCAGCATCGGGCATGCCATCCGGCGAAGGCGCAACCTATGCCGAGCGCCAGCAGGCGTTGGTTGCTGAACTCGGCCGCCGACTCGGCGAAAGCATCTCATGCGACGCTGCCATAACCGACACCGCAGAGCTTCTGCGGCGTGCGCGTCGCTGGCAGCGCGAAAACGCGAAAACACCGACGATACGGAACGGCAAAGCCAGGTCCGCGCGCTCGCCGATAGGGTTCAGAGGCTGCAGCGCGTCGGACCCTGGGCCTGCGCCAATCCGCGCATCACCCAGGAGGAGATCGCCGAACATCTGAAGCGGATCCGCAACGACTATTGCCGGGGCGGGCTGCGCGACACGATAAACCGGTTCATTCCGCAGCCGGCCGGGCCGCGTTGCGCCCACATCCGGGTGCCGGAGGCACTGGGCTTGCATGAGCATACGGACTCTATCGACGATGCGGTTGCCGAACTGCACCGTCGCATGCAGGATACGGTCACCAACATTGTGGCCGAGCTTGCGGCCAATGGCGGCTTCATTTTCTATCCGAATCCATTCTATCGTCCCTGACATCCTGACGGGCCACGTGGCCCGCTGTGGTGGAGGATGGAAGGCAAACAGCAAGCTTCATGACGGTCTATGTCGACGCAGCGATCTGGAACTGGGCCGGCCATCGCTGGTGCCATCTGTTGGCCGACGACACCGACGAGTTGCATCGCTTTGCCGCCCGGCTCGGCGTCAAGCGCTCATCCTACCAGGGGCCGCCCAAGACATCGGCGCCGCATTATGACATAACCGGCTTCGAGCGCGATCGAGCGGTGCGGCTCGGCGCCATCGAATGCAGCCGCGAAGAGATCGTCGCGGTCTTCCGGCGAGTGCGAGTGCCGAACGGGAAGATAAAGCGCTGACGGCAGGGCGCGGATCGTCGCACGCCGCACCACAGATCCCGCGGCGCTTGCGTTTATCGCGCATCCCCTCTATATGCGCGCTCATTCCACACACGGACTTTGGTGTCTGCCCGGGAGAAATCCGGCTGAAACCTCCGGTGGCGTTCGAGGACAAAGTCCAAAAATGCCTGTGTCCGTGGAGGCTAACCGGAAAGGAACTTTGAATGGCACTGCCTGATTTCAGCATGCGCCAGCTTTTGGAAGCTGGCATTCACTTCGGCCACCAGACCCACCGCTGGAACCCGAAGATGGCGCCCTACATCTATGGCGCCCGCAACAACATCCACATCATCGACCTGTCGCAGACGGTGCCTTTGCTGCACCAGGCGCTTAAGCAGGTTTCCGACACCGTCGCCAAGGGTGGTCGCGTGCTGTTCGTCGGCACCAAGCGCCAGGCGTCCGACATCGTCGCCGATGCTGCACAGCGTTCGGCTCAGTATTATGTCAACTCGCGTTGGCTCGGCGGCATGCTGACCAACTGGAAGACGATCTCGAATTCGATCCAGCGCCTGCGCAAGCTCGACGAGATGCTGGCCGGCGAGGCGCAAGGATTGACCAAGAAGGAACGCCTGAACCTCGACCGCGAGCGCGAGAAGCTCGACAAGGCGCTGGGCGGCATCAAGGACATGGGCTCGACGCCCGACCTGATGTTCGTGATCGACACCAACAAGGAAGCGATCGCCATCCTCGAGGCCAAGCGCCTCGGCATCCCGGTTGTCGCCATCATCGATTCGAACTGCGATCCGGACAAGATCGACTTCCCGATCCCCGGCAATGACGACGCGGCGCGCGCCATCCAGCTCTATTGCGATCTGATCGCCAAGGCTGCGATCGACGGCATCGCCCGCCAGCAGGGCGCGCTCGGCGTCGACATCGGCGCTTCGGTCGAAGCTCCGGTCGAACCCGCGCTCGACCCGGCTCCGGCGTCGGAAGCTCCCGAAGCTTGATAATCGAAGGCCGGTTGCGGCCTTCATCTTTCTCATATTCTGGCACGCTAAACAGACGCACCATCGAATACCGATGGTGCGTCGGTGCATTTAAAACAAAGAGGCGACAATGAGCATTTCGGCTGCACAGGTCAAAGAACTCCGCGACTTGACCGGCGCGGGCATGATGGATTGCAAGGCGGCGTTGACCGAGACCAACGGCAACATGGAAGAAGCCGTCGACTGGCTGCGCAAGAAGGGTATCTCCAAGGCCGACAAGAAGGCTGGCCGCACCGCGGCTGAAGGCCTGATCGGCGTCGACAATGGCGTGCGCGAAGCCGCCGTCGTGGAAGTCAATTCCGAGACCGACTTCGTGGCCCGCAACGCCGCGTTTCAGGAAATCGTCGGCAACGTTGCCAAGGTTGCGCTGGCCTATGGCACGACGGAGGCTGTGGCCGCCGCAAAGTATCCAGGTTCCGACAAGTCGGTTGCCGACACCATCAAGGACGCTGTCGGCACCATCGGCGAAAACATGGGATTCCGCCGCTCGGCCAAGCTCACCGTCCCGCACGGCGCTGTCGCTACCTACGTCCACAACGCGGTTGCCGACGGCCTTGGCAAGCTCGGCGTGCTGGTCGCGATCGAGACCACGGGCAATGAGCATGCCGCCAATGCCTTTGGGCGCCAGGTGGCCATGCATGTTGCCGCCACCAACCCTCTGGCGCTGACCGCAGAGCAGATCGATCCGGCCGCGGTCGAACGCGAGAAGGCGATCTTCTCCGACCAGGCGCGCCAGTCCGGCAAGCCGGAAGCGATCATCGAGAAGATGGTCGAGGGCCGTCTGCGCAAGTTCTACGAGGAAGTCGTGCTCCTGAAGCAAGCCTTCGTGCTCAATCCCGACATCACTGTCGAGAAGGCGCTGAAGGATGCCGAGAAGGACATCGGCGCCCCGGCCAAGATCACCGCCTACCTGCGCTTTGCGCTGGGCGAGGGCATCGAGAAGGAAGAGACCGATTTCGCCGCGGAAGTCGCTGCAGCGGTCAAGAAGTAAGCTGCCAAGCAGCTTTTCGGCTCAGGCAACTCGGCCGGGCGCTCGCGAGGGTGTCCGGCCGATTTCTTGTGTGACGTCGACAAAGGCGCGCAGCTTCGGTGCCATTGCCGCCCGGCGCGGAAAGTAGAGAAACAGGCCTGGTTCCTCGATTGCCGACTGCGGCAACACCTGGACAAGCCGACCAGCGGCCAGGTCGGCGCGCACCAGCGGCTCGAACACATAGGCCAGTCCCATTCCCGACAGCGCCAGGTCGATCGCGGCAAGCGAATCGGTGACGATGGCGGTGCCGCGCGTTTCCACGGCCACGTCCTTGCCGTCCTCCGTCAAATCCCAACGATAGACCGCGCCGGATCGCACCAGACGGTAGCCGATGCAATTGTGGGCGGCGAGATCGGCCAGGCTGTGCGGGCGGCTATGCCGGCCGATATAGGCTGGTGACGCTACGATGATCACCTGGAATGGCGGGGTCATCCGGATCGCGATCATGTCCTGCGCGATCATTTCGCCAAGTCTGATGCCGGCGTCAAAGCCTTCGCTGACGATATCGACCAATCCTTCATTGGCATAGATTTCCACTGTCACATCCGGATAGCGGTCCGCCATGGCCGCCACCACCGGCGTCACCGCCATCGGGACGGCGATATGTGAAACATTGATTCTGAGCAGTCCCGCCGGGCGACCCTTGATGCCGCGGATACGCTCCATCCGCTCGGCGATATCCTGCAGCGCGGGCTCGGCCGTCGCGACAAGCGCCTGACCGGCCTCGGTCAGCGATACGCTGCGGGTTGTGCGGGCAAAGAGCGGCTGGCCGATGCGCTCCTCCACAAGACGTACAGCGTGGCTGACCGCCGAAGGGCTCATGCCGAGTTCGGCAGCGGCAAGCGCAAAGCCGCCCCGCCGCGCCACGGCGACGATAACGGGAAGGTGGCTGAGCAGGTCGCGATCCATTCATGCATAGTATCGCATAGTCCATGCGAATAATGCAATCTTTTCGATGCCGGCCTGTTGGCCCACATTGTCGCCAGCAAACCGGCGACGGGCCGATGCGCAAAGGAGAAGAGACATGAATGCATTGAGGTATGCCACCTTCGCGGCGGGTATCGCGCTGGCGCCGGTCGATGCCGGCGGAGCCGAATCGTCCCCTGAAATCGCGCTCGCCGATGAGCGCGCCGTCATCCGCATCGCCGATGCCATCGACCGCGCGGTCGATGCCCAGGATTGGCGGCTCGCCCGTAGTTACTTCGCCGACCGCGTCACCGTCGACTTCAGCAGCCTGAGTGGGCAGCCTGCGGCCACCATCGCGTCGGACGACCTGATCGGGACCTGGGCCGCCAACCTCAGGGGCAACAAGACCAGCCTGCACCTGCGCACCAACCATCAGGTCGCCATCGACGGCGACGCCGCGACTGTCTCCTCCAACGGCTACGCCTGGAACCGGATGGAAGGCAATGGCGAACCGCTATGGGAAGTCTGGGGCACCTACGAACACCACCTGACCCGTTCGGGAGCCGACTGGAGCGTGGACGGCTTCACATTCCGCATGACGCATGAACGCGGCAACCCGTGGGTCAAGACGACCCCCGGACAGGATCGGCATTGAAGATTGGATCAGGATCGGAGCGACATCATGACCATGCCCTTCTACACCCTTGGCAGCAGCGGGCTTCGTGTCACCCGGCTGGCGCTCGGAACCATGACCTTCGGCACCGAATGGGGCTGGGGCGCCGACAAGGAGACGGCCCGCGCCCTGGTCAATGCCTATGTCGAGGCAGGCGGCAATTTCTTCGATACGGCCGATGCCTATACCGGCGGCACCTCCGAGACCTGGCTTGGCGAGTTCGTTGCCGAACGCGGTCTGCGCGACAGAGCGGTGATCAGCACCAAGTTCAGCATGAATCTGGAGCAGGGCAATCCGAATGCCGGCGGCAACGGCCGCAAGAACATCATCCGCGCCGTCGAAGGCTCGCTGAAGCGGCTCGGCACCGATTATATCGACCTCTATGTCCTGCATGCCTGGGACAGGCTGACTTCACCGGAAGAGGTGATGCGGACGCTGGACGATCTGGTGCGCGCCGGAAAGATTCGCCATGTCGGTCTCTCCGACGTCCCCGCCTGGTACGCGAGCAGGGCGCAGTCCATCGCCGAGCAGCGCGGCTATGAACCGGTTTCGGCGCTGCAGCTCGAATATTCGTTGGTCGAGCGCAACATAGAGCATGAATTCGTGCCGTTCGGCACGCGCTATGGCGCCGGCATCATGGTCTGGAGCCCGCTGGCCAGCGGCTTGCTGAGCGGCAAATATCGTTCAGATACAATCAGCAACGCCGGCGGCAGGCTGGAGGCGATGCGCGGTTCGACCAATCCCGGCTTCCAGAAGTTCACCGACCGCAACTGGGCAATCGTTGCCGAACTGGAAAAGGTCGCCGGCAAACTTGGCCACGGCATGGCCCAAATCGCCTTGAACTGGGCGGCAACGCGGCCCGGTGTCGCTTCGGTGATCATCGGTGCGACGAGGCTCGATCAGCTCAGGGACAATCTCGGCGCGCTCGATTTCGAGATTCCCCAAGAGCTCCTGGCAAGGCTCGACGCAGTCAGCCTGCCGGTCACGCCGTTCCCGTACTCGTTCTTCGGTCCGGAAATCCAGGGTGGCCTTACCGGGGGCCAGGCCGTCGGCTGCAAGCCTGCGGGCTATTTCCCTGACCTGCTCATGGAAGGTGCATTTGCCGGCGTGAGTTGACAAAAGGCGAGAGAATTCCGGGTCGGGCGCCGCGTGACATCGCGGCGCCCTTCGTGTATCGGAACGCCATTGTTTCGGTGGCGCGCCTGCGCGAGAGCAGCCACCCGGAACGCGCCACATGCAAATGAAGAGGCCCAGATGACGGTGAAGCCCCTCTACCGACGTGTCTTGCTGAAAGCGTCGGGCGAAGCGTTGATGGGCGAGCAGCATTTCGGCATCGACGTGTCAGTGGTGGATCGCATCGCCGGCGACATCGCCGAGGCGCGTGCATTGGGCATCGAGGTCGGCGTCGTCATCGGCGGTGGCAACATCTTTCGCGGCGTGGCCGTTGCCTCCAAGGGCGGCGACCGTGTCACCGGCGACCACATGGGCATGCTTGCCACGGTGATCAATTCGTTGGCGCTGCGCACGTCGTTGAACAAGATCGGCGTCGAGGCCGTGGTGCTTTCAGCGATCGCCATGCCGGAACTTTGCGAGAGCTTTTCGCAGCGCCAGGCGACCGCCTACATGAACCAGGGCAAGGTGGTGATCTTTGCCGGCGGCACCGGCAATCCATTCTTCACCACTGATTCGGCCGCAGCCCTTCGCGCCGCTGAAATCGGCGCCGACGCGCTGTTCAAGGGCACTCAGGTCGACGGCGTCTACTCGGCGGACCCGAAGAAGGACCCGAATGCAACGCGTTTCGAGCGCATCAGCCATGGCGAAGTCATAAATCGCGGCCTTTCCATCATGGATACTGCTGCGATTGCACTTGCGCGCGAAAACAACATTCCGATAATCGTCTATTCGATCCACGAAAAAGGTGGTTTCGGCGATATTCTGAGGGGCGGCGGCCGCTGCACCGTCGTCGCGGACGATTGATCGGCGGCCTGACCCGAAAAGGGAAGCCGGTTTTCGAAAGTCCGATTCGAAGACGGCCCGAAGCAGTGAGCCCGCATTAGACGGGTCGAGGAGATAAAGATGAGTGGTGAGTACGACGATCTCAAGCGGCGCATGGATGGGGCTATTGCCGCGTTCAAGCATGATCTGGCCTCGCTGCGAACCGGTCGCGCCTCCAGCAATCTGCTCGATGCGATCCAGGTGCAGGCCTACGGCACCACCATGCCGATCAATCAGGTCGCCAACGTCTCGGTGCCGGAGCCGCGCATGATCTCGGTATCGGTATGGGACAAGTCGATGGTTGGCGCGGTCGACCGCGCGATCCGCGAATCCAATTTGGGGTTCAACCCGATCGTAGACGGCACCAACCTCAGGATTCCACTTCCCGAACTTAACGAACAGCGCCGCAAGGAACTGGTCAAGATCTCGCACACCTACGCCGAGAACGCCCGTGTCGCCGCGCGCCATGTGCGCCGCGACGGCATGGACTTCCTGAAGAAGGCGGAGAAAGACGGCGACATCAGCGAAGACGATCAGCGCAAGCGCTCGGACCAGGTCCAGAAACTTACCGACGAGACGATCAGCACCATCGACCACCTGCTTTCCGATAAGGAAGCTGAAATCATGCAGGTTTAGGGTCATGGCCGCCGGCTGACCCGAAAGCGAGAACATGGCAACGCCCGCGCATGTCGCGATCATCATGGACGGAAACGGACGCTGGGCCAAGGCGCGCGGCATGCCCCGTCTTGCGGGCCACCGTGCCGGTGTCGAGGCGCTGCGCAAGACGGTGCGCGCGGCACCTGGGCTCGGCATTTCCTACCTGACCGTCTATGCTTTCTCGTCGGAGAACTGGTCGCGGCCGAAGTCCGAGGTCAGCGACCTGATGGGCCTCTTGAAAATGTTCATCCGCCGTGACCTTGCTGAACTGCACCAGAGCGGTGTGCGGGTTAGAATCATCGGTGACCGGGCAGGGCTGCAGTCTGATATCAGGGGACTGCTCGACGAGGCCGAAACGCTGACGGCCGCAAACGAATCGCTGACGCTGGTGATCGCCTTCAACTATGGCGGACGAGACGAAATCGTTCGCACGGCACAAAAGCTTGCGGCGGCTGTGGCGCGTGGCGAACTCGACGCCGAGGCGATATCAGCCGAAAGCTTTGCCGGCGCGCTTGATACGCAAGGCATTCCCGACCCGGAATTGGTCATTCGCACCAGCGGCGAGCTCCGGCTGTCGAACTTCCTTCTGTGGCAAGCCGCCTATAGCGAACTCGTCTTCCTGCCTTGCTACTGGCCCGACTTCAGCCGCGAGCACCTTGCGGAAGCTTTGCGTGAGTTTGCTGGCCGCGAACGCCGTTTCGGCGGACTTGGAGGCCAGGACGTCGCTTCGCGACCGGCCGCGGGATGAGCAATCTTCAACTGCGTATCGTTTCGGCGATCGTGCTCGCCATCATCACTCTCGGCTTGACCTGGATCGGCGGTTTGCCGTTCCGGCTGCTGTGTGCCGTGATCGTAGCGGCGATCTTCTATGAATGGACCCGCATGTCGCGGCCAACCGGGGCAACGGGCCTTGGTTTCCTGCCGGAAGCACTGCTGGTTGTCTTCATTGGCGCCTTGATTGGCGGTCTGGCCGCCTCCTGGCTGCTGCCGCTTGTGGCGGCCATTGTTGCCGCAACGGCGATAGCCGCTTCGGTTCGCAAGACCGGACAATGGGATGCGAGCGGCCTTGCCTATGCCGCGGTTTCAGGCCTGTCGCTCGCCTTGCTGCGCGATGGCGATCGTTCAGGCCTCATTGCCATCCTGTTCCTGTTCGCTGTCGTCTGGGCCACCGATATCCTTGCCTATTTCGTTGGCCGAGCCGTTGGGGGGGCGAAACTGGCGCCCTCTATCTCGCCCGGCAAGACGCGCAGCGGCGCACTCGGCGGCGCTGTCGGCGGCGTCGTCGCCGGGCTGGTCCTCGCCGCAGCTGCCGGTGTCGGCAATCTGGCATTGCTCGGCCTGGTCGCGCTCGTGCTGTCGATTGTCTCGCAGGCAGGCGACCTGTTCGAATCCTGGATCAAGCGCCGCCATGGCCGCAAGGATTCGGGGGCGCTCATCCCGGGCCATGGCGGCGTCATGGATCGTGTCGACGGGCTTGTCGCAGCGGCATTCGCCCTATACGTCATCGGCTGGATTTCGGCGAACGCCGATCATCCGGCGCAGGGTCTGTTTCCCGTTTGAGCGATGTCATTTCAGGGTCCTTTGCGCGGTGCGCCTTGGATTCGCCCGGATTGGTGTCACAGTCACGGCGTAGTCTGCGCCGTGGAAGAATTTGAGGGTTTGTCTTGAACGAGATTCTTCACGCGCTTTTCAGCACAGAAGGCTTTGTCCTCGGTACGCTGGTGCCATTCCTCTTCGTGCTGACCGTAGTCGTGTTCGTCCACGAAATGGGCCATTACCTTGTCGGGCGCTGGTGCGGCATCGGCGTCAGGGCCTTCTCGATCGGCTTCGGCCCGGAACTCTTCGGCTTCAACGACAGCCACGGCACGCGCTGGAAACTGTGTGCGATACCGCTTGGCGGCTATGTAAAATTCGTCGGCGACATGAACGCCACATCGAGCCAGCCCACGTCGGAAGAAATTGAAACGCTGACCGAGGACGAGCGCAAGGTCGCCTTTCACACGCAGCCGATCTGGAAGCGCGCGGCAACGGTGGTGGCCGGACCATTGTTCAATTTCCTGCTGACGATCGTCGTCTTTTCCGTGCTGTTCACCGCCTATGGCCGCTATGTCGCCGAGCCCATGGTGGCCGAGGTGACCGCCGACAGCCCGGCGGCGAAGGCCGGCATCCTTCCCGGCGACCGATTCGTCAGTGTCGACGGCAACAAGGTCGAAACCTTTGGCGACGTCCAGCGCCTGGTCTCGGGCCGTGCCGACGACGCAATCACCTTCGTCATGTTGCGCGACGGCCAGGAGGTCACTGTGACCGCGGCGCCGCGGCTGATGGAACAGGAAGACGCGCTCGGCAACAAGGTCAAGGTCGCCGTGATCGGTGTCGTCAACAACAAGGAACTCGGTCAGCCGAGGCTGATCACCTACACGCCGGTCGGAGCGGTCGCGGCGGCGGTCGAGGAAACCGGTCACGTCATCCAGCGCACGGGCCAGTTCCTGCAGCGCTTTGTTGTAGGGCGCGAAGACAAATGTCAGCTGGGCGGTCCGGTGAAGATCGCCGACATGGCGGGCAGGGCTGCGAAACTGGGATTCGAATGGCTCGTGCAGCTGGTTGCACTGCTATCCGTTGGCATCGGAATTCTGAACCTTTTGCCGATTCCCCCCCTCGACGGCGGTCACCTCTTGTTCTACGGGGTGGAGGCTGTCATTCGCCGTCCAGTGTCGGAACGGATGATGGAAATGGCCTATCGGGCCGGGTTGCTTCTGGTGCTGTGCTTCATGGGGTTCGTTTTTTGGAACGATCTGTTTGGGTGCTGAAATCATGAAGAAATTTGGCTTCTGCATGGACGATGTTGAGACGCCGTTTACCATGCAAGGGGATATGAGTGACGCGAAAGCCACGCCGCAGGGTTAAGTAAATACAAATTAACCAGAAGCCTTGCGTGTAGGGAAAATCCGGTTAATACGGTAGGGGAAATTACCGCACGTCCGGTTTTCTCGCCGTGGGGACTACGAGAAAAGGTTATTAAGCCCGATGAAGGCAGCATCCAAGTTTCTAAGCGCCGCGTCCGCGGTGACCCTGTCCGCGGCCATGGTCGTGCCAGGCGCGCTCGCAGTGCAGTTCGTTGCCACATCGGCGGCTGAAGCCGCTGTCGTCAGCAGAGTGGAAGTGAGCGGCAACCAGCGTATCGACGCTGAGACCATCCGCAATTACATCACCATCAAGCCGGGCAAGGCGTTCTCCAGTTCCGATATCGACGGTGCGGTCAAGGCACTGTTCGGCACTGGCCTGTTTTCGGACGTGCAGATCAACCAGGTCGGCTCGACGCTGGTGGTCAAGGTCGCCGAGTACCAGGTGGTCAACCAGGTGCTGTTCCAGAACAACAAGAAGCTCAAGGACAATGCACTTGCGGCGGCGGTGCAGCTGAAGCCGCGCGGAACGTTCTCACAGGCGACGCTCGATGCCGACGTGGAATCGGTCAAGGCTGCATACAGGCGCATTGGTCGTGACGATGTGACCGTGACCACGCAGGTTATGCAGCTTGGCGACAATCGCGTAAACGTTGTCTTCAACATCGTTGAAGGCGATCGCACGCAGATCGCGGCGGTCAATTTCGTCGGCAACAGTGCCTATTCCAGCCGCCGCCTGGCGGATATCATCAATACCAAGCGCTCGTCCTGGCTTTCCTTCGTCCTGCGCGACGACGTCTATGACGATGACAAGCTGCGCGCGGACGAGGAGCTGCTGCGCCGCTTCTACTACAATCACGGCTATGCCGACTTCCAGGTCGTGTCTGCTGTCGGCGAGCTCGACAGCGCGACGAACAAGTACACGGTCACCATCACCGTCCAGGAAGGCGACCGCTACACGTTCGGTGATGTCAGCGTCGAGAGCTCGATCCCTGAAGTCGACGGCAAGTCGCTGGAATCGGTGATCGAGACCCATAAGGGTGACGTCTACAACGCCAAGAACGTCGAGGATTCCATCATCGCGCTGACCGAGAAGGTGGCCGGTTCCGGCTATGCCTTCGCGCAGGTCACGCCGCGCGGCGACCGGAATTTCGAGAACCACACCATTTCGGTCGTCTACACGATCGACCAGGGCACCAAGGCCTATATCGAGCGCATCGAGATCCGCGGCAATGATCGCACGCGTGACTATGTCATTCGCCGCGAGTTCGACGTCAGCGAAGGCGACGCCTTCAACCAGGTGCTTGTCCAGCGCGCGAAAAAGCGCCTGGAAAACTTGAATTACTTTGAGAAAGTCGACATCTCGACCGTGCCTGGCTCGCAGCCCGACCAGGTCGTGCTGGTGGTCGATGTGGTCGAGAAATCGACCGGCGAGTTCTCCGTGGGCGCTGGTTATTCGACTGGTGGCGACACGGCCGGTCCGTCGGTCGAAGGATCCGTGACCGAGCGCAACTTCCTCGGTCGTGGCCAGTTCATCAAGCTGTCGGCGGGCGGCGGCAAGAATTCACGCGACTACAGCCTGTCCTTCACCGAGCCTTATTTCCTCGGACGGCGCATCGCCGCCGGCTTCGACATCTTCAAGTCGACCAGGGAATACGACAACTACGACAGCGATACCACGGGTGCGACGGTGCGCTTCGGTCTGCCGATCACCGACAGCATCTCGACCCAGTTGGCGTACAACATCTCGCAAGAGAAATATGAGCTGGATGACAGCTGCGATGCAAATGGCGATGGGGTTCCTGATCCCGGTTGCAGTGTTTCCACGGCTATCCTGGACGGCATCGAACAAAGCCCTTGGATCAAGTCGTCGGTCAGCCTCGGGCTGGTCTACAACACCATCGACGATATGAAGAGCCCGCACGAGGGTATCTATGCCACCACGACCGTGGAAGTCGCAGGCCTCGGTGGTGATGCCAAGTTCGTGAAAGTCACGGGCCGCGGCAGCATCTACCAGACGCTGTCGGAGCAGTACGACCTGGTCGGGCTCATTTCAGGTGGCGCTGGCCATGTTGAAGGATACGGCAGCGATGGTCTGCGGATTTTCGATCAGTTCCAGAGCACCGATCGCATGATCCGTGGCTTCGCCTATGGCGGCATCGGTCCTGTCGATACTGCTACGGGCGACCATCTCGGCGGCACGACCTATTTCAATGCGTCGGCAGAGGCCCAGTTCCCACTGCCGGTCATTCCGGAGAGCTTTGGCTTGCGTGGCGCGGTCTTCGCGGACGCGGCAACGCTCTATGGAAGCAAGGTCGACACCGCTGGCGTCACTCAGGAGTCGGTCGGCATGAAGTTGCGTGCCTCGGTCGGCCTCGGCCTGATGTGGGCATCGCCATTCGGTCCGATCCGTATCGACTATGCGATCCCGGTCAAGAAGGAAGCGCGCGACGACGTGCAGGAATTCAACTTCGGCATATCGACCCGCTTCTGATCGGCGGCCAACGATGCTCCCGGGTCCTCAGGGTCCGGGAGAAATGTTCCGACCTAGCTGGATATAGCTTCTGGAATGACCGATCCGGTGTTCTTCGCGCCATCACGCCGGTATACGGCGGGCGAAGTCGCGAATCTGACCGGCTCGGTGCTCGTCGATTCCGGCCACTCCGATATTTCGATCGAAGCACTCGCGCCTGCCAGCGAGGGCGGCGAGAATGCGCTCGTCTTTGTCGACGGCAAGCGTAATTCCGCGCTGATGCCGTCGTTGCGGGCAGCCGCGGTCCTGTGCCCGGCGGAATTTGCCGGCAAGGCGCCGGCAAGCGTTGCCGTTCTCATTCATCCGCGTCCACAACAGGCCTTCGCGCTGATCGGGCGTCTGCTGTTTCCGAGGGCGGCGACACCAGGGCCGATGACCAGCGAAACCGGCGTCTCGCCGCACGCTCACGTCGATGCGACCGCGCATGTCGAAGCCGGTGCCGTCATCGAGGCCGGCGCGGTGATCGGGCCAGGCGCTTCGATCGGCAGCGGCACTGTCATCGCCCCGAATGCGGTGATTGGACAATCCTGCCAGATCGGCCGCGACGGCTATGTCGGTCCGGGCGCCAGCATCCAGTATGCCTTGATCGGCAATCGCGTCATCATTCATGGCGGCGCCAGGATAGGCCAGGATGGTTTTGGGTTCGTCGGCGGGGCCAAGGGGCCTGAGCGCGTGCCGCAGATCGGCCGTGTCGTTATCCAGGACGACGTCGAGATCGGCTCCAACACCACCGTCGATCGCGGCGCCATGTCCGATACGATCATCGGCCAGGGCACCAAGATCGACAATCTCGTGCAGATCGCCCATAACGTCCGCATCGGCCGCAATTGCATAATAGCCGGGCTTTCGGGTATTTCGGGTTCCGTGGTGGTGGGTGACAATGTCACCATGGGCGGCGGCGTCGGGCTTGCGGATCACCTGACCATAGGGACAGGGGCCAAGCTTGCCGCCAGAAGTGGATTTATGAGCAATGTCCCTGCAGGCGAGATCTGGGGCGGCTATCCGGCACAGCCGATGGCGGAAGCCATGCGGGAGATAGCCATGCTGCGCAAGCTCGCCAGGACCCGCAAACAGGGCGAGGGAGGCAATGGCTGACATGATCGCGTCGACGACGCTGGAGGCGGTCGACATTATGGGGCTGATGAAGCTCCTGCCGCACCGCTATCCGTTCCTGATGATCGATCGTATCGTCGACATCGATGGCGACGAATCCGCCATCGGCATCAAGAACGTGACCATAAACGAGCCGCATTTTCAGGGCCATTTCCCTGAGCAGCCGGTCATGCCGGGTGTGCTCATCGTCGAGGCGATGGCGCAGACGGCCGGCGCCATCTGTATCCGCAGCCTGGGCACCGAAAAGCCGTCGCTGGTCTATTTCCTGACCATCGACAACGCCAAATTCCGCAAACCGGTGGTTCCCGGCGACCAGTTGAAGATCTATGTCAAGAAAATCAAGAAACGCGGCAACCTGCTCAAATTCGCTTGTGAAGCCATGGTCGACGGCGCCAAGGCGGCCGAGGCCGAGATTTCAGCCATGATGGTCACCAGCGACTGACGATCGAGTGCTTATGAAAATCAATACATCCATTCATGCTTCCTCCATTGTCGAGGAAGGCGCCCAAATCGGCGAAGGTGTGCGCATCGGGCCGTTCTGCCATGTCGGTGCCGATGTGGTGATCGGCGACGACGTCGAACTGGTCAGTCATGTCTCGGTGATGGGCGCGACGTCGATCGGCGCCTCGACCAAAGTCTATCCGATGGCGACATTGGGCGCACCGCCGCAGAACACCAAGCACAAGGGCGGTCGCACCACCTTGGTCATCGGCAGGAACTGCACGATCCGCGAAGGCGTGACCATGCATCTCGGCACCGATTCCAGCCGCGGCGAGACGACGGTCGGCGACAATGGCAATTTCCTTGCCTACGCCCATATCGCCCATGATTGCGTCGTCGGCAACAATGCGACGTTCGCCAATGGCGCAACGCTGGGCGGCCACTGCGAGGTCGGCAACAATGTCTATATCGGCGGCCTGACCGCAGTGCATCAGTTTGTCCGCATCGGCGACAACGCCTTTCTCGGCGGCTGCTCCGCGATCGTCGGCGATGTCATCCCCTTTGCCATCGCGGTCGGCAACCGCGCCAGCCTGCGCGGCCTCAACATCATCGGCCTCAAGCGCTCCGGCCTGCCAAGGTCCGAAATCCTTGTGCTGCGCAAGGCTTACAGGATGATCTTCGATCGTTCCCGCACCGTTGGCGAGAACATCGAGTTCGCCAAGGCGGAGTTCGCGTCGTCGCCGACCGCCATGAAGATCATCGATTTCATCACCAGTCGCGGCAAGCGGCACTATGCTGTGCCGTCGCTCAAGGGCGGCGATGGCGACGATGTCGATGACGAAGACTGAGACAGCGGCTGCGCGTCTTGATCTTCCGCCGGGCTCCAGGGTCGGCATCATTGCCGGCGGCGGCAGTCTGCCGGTCGAAGTCGCGGCCGGTTCGGCTGAACAAGGTTATCCGCCCTTCGTCATCCTGATGGAAGGCGAGGTCGACCGCATCGCGGAACTCTCCCGATACGATCACGAAAACCTCGCTCTGGAAGGTATAGGCTCGCTCGTCCCTTTGCTGCGGCGGCACCGGATCACCCATCTGGTGCTTGCAGGCGAGATCAAGCGCCGGCCGCGATTGCTTGCGCTGCGCCCCAGTCTCAGCCTGCTCGCGGTGATTCCTTTGGTCGTCATGGCGCTCGCGCGTGGCGACGATGGTCTTCTGAAGGTCTTGGCACGGGGCCTCGAAGCGCGCGGAGTAAAGGTCGTTGGCGCCCACGAAGTAGTGCCGAATCTTGTCGCCGCCGAAGGCGTGCTGACCAAGGCCGAACCGCGAAAATTGGACTGGCGCGATATTGAGGCAGGCCTTGCGGCAGCAAAGGCCATCGGGGCGCTGGATGTCGGCCAAGCGGCGATCGCGGTTGGCGGCCGGGCAATCGCGCTGGAAGGCATCGAAGGAACAGCCGGCCTGCTTGATCGTGCGAAGCTGCTGCGCGGCCACGGCCGTATTGCGGGCAAGACCCGCGGCGTCCTCGTCAAGTGCGCCAAGCCCGGTCAGGAACTGCGCGCCGATCTTCCATCCATCGGTCCGCAGACGGTCGAGGCAGCGCACGCGGCCGGACTCGCCGGCATTGCCGTCGAGGCGGGACGGTCGCTGATCCTCGAAGGTCCTGAAACCATCGCGCGCGCCAATGCACTTGGCCTGTTCGTCCTTGGCCTGCGTGCCGCCACGGAGCCGCGCAATGGCTGACAGGGCATTGAAGATCGCAATCGTTGCCGGAGAGGAGTCCGGCGACCTGCTCGGTGCCGACATAGTGCGCTCGCTCAGCCAGGCTGTGGGGCGCGAGGTGCAACTCGTCGGCCTCGGCGGCCGTCATTTGCAGGCGCTGGGACTGGTCTCGCCATTCGATGCCGGCGAGATCGCCCTCATGGGGTTCAGCGCCGTTCTGCGCGACCTGCCGCGCCTGATGCGGCGGATCAGCCAACTGGCCAAGACCGTTGCCGACGAAAAGCCGGACTGCATGGTCACCATCGACAGTCCGGACTTTTCGTTGCGCGTCGCCAAAAAGGTGCGTGCGGCCAACCCATCGATACCGATCATCCACTATGTCTGCCCGAGCGTGTGGGCGTGGCGGCCGGGCAGGGCGGTGGCGATGAAGCCCTATGTCGACCACATCCTCTGCATCCTGCCTTTCGAGGTCAAGGAGCTCGAGCGGCTCGGCGGGCCACCGGGCACCTATGTCGGGCATCGCCTGACCCACGATGCGGGTTTGCTGGCCGCAGCCAAGGCGCAGGAACTACCGCGCGACCTTTCTCCTGATCGCGTCAAGACCCTGCTCGTCCTGCCCGGTTCGCGGCGTGGCGAGGTACGGCGGCTGCTCGACCCGTTCGGCGAGACGGTGTCGATTCTGCGTGCGCGTGGCCACCGCCTGCGGCTGCTGCTGCCGACCGTTCCGCATGTCGCCGAGCTCGTCAAATCCTCCGTCAACCGCTGGGATGAAAAGCCTGAGATCATCGTCGATTCCCAGCGCAAATGGCAGGCTTTCGGCAAAGCCGATGCGGCGCTGATCGCGTCCGGGACGGTATCGCTGGAACTGGCGCTGGCCGGCGTGCCGATGATTTCCTGCTACAGGCTCGACCCGGTCGCGCGGGTCTTGGCGCCGTACCTCGTTTCCGTCTGGTCGGCGCTGCTGCCCAATCTGATATCGGATCGAGCACTTATTCCGGAATTCTACGACGGCTACATCAAGCCGAACAATCTGGCCCGGCAATTGGAAGCCCTGTTCGCCGACAGCGGCATGCGCGCCTGGCAGAAGAATGGATTTGCAGAGATCACGCGGCGCATGGCGACGGACAGACCGTCCGGCGAGATCGCCGCGCAGGTGGTGATGCGGTATATCAAGAGAGGGAATAGTCAGTAGGGAGTAGGGAAGTTGACCGTGCCTACTGCCTACTGCCTACTGCCCGATCCCTACTCCCAATTCACCGCTTGGCGATCGGCACGTAGTCACGCTCGGGTGCGCCGGTATAGAGCTGGCGCGGGCGGCCGATCTTCTGGCGCGGATCCTCGATCATCTCCTTCCACTGCGCGATCCAGCCGACGGTGCGGGCGACCGCGAACAGCACGGTGAACATGGTGGTGGGGAAGCCCAGCGCCTTCAGCGTAATGCCGGAATAGAAGTCGACATTCGGGTAGAGCTTCTTCTCGATGAAATAGGGATCGGTCAGCGCGATCTTTTCCAGCTCCATGGCGATGTCCAGCAGCGGATCGTCCTTGATGCCGAGCTCGCCCAGAACCTCATGCGCCGTCTTCTGCATGATCTTGGCGCGCGGATCGTAGTTCTTGTAGACGCGGTGGCCGAAGCCCATTAGCCGGAACGGATCGTTCTTGTCCTTGGCGCGAGCGATGAACTCCGGGATATGGTCGACATGGCCGATCTCGCCAAGCATGTTGAGCGCCGCTTCATTGGCGCCGCCATGCGCAGGCCCCCACAGGCAGGCGATGCCGGCGGCGATGCACGCGAACGGGTTGGCGCCCGACGAGCCGGCGAGACGAACGGTCGAGGTCGAGGCGTTCTGCTCGTGGTCGGCGTGCAGAATGAAGATGCGCTCCATGGCGCGCGCCAGCACCGGGTTGATCTTGTATTCCTCGCACGGCACGGCAAAGCACATGTGCAGGAAGTTGGCGGCGAAGTTCAGTTCGTTCTTCGGGTAAATGAACGGCTGGCCGATGTGGTATTTGTAGGCCATCGCCGCGATCGTTGGCATCTTGGCGATCAGCCGCATGGAGGCAACCATGCGCTGGTAGGGGTCGGAGATGTCGGTGGAGTCGTGGTAGAAGGCCGACAGCGCGCCGACCACGCCGCACATCACCGCCATCGGGTGCGCGTCGCGGCGGAAGCCGGTGAAAAAGCGCGACATCTGCTCATGCACCATGGTGTGGCGCGTCACGCGGTAGTCGAAGTCGTCCTTCTGCGCCTTGGTCGGCAATTCACCGTAGAGCAGGAGATAGCAGACCTCGAGGAAGTCGCCATGTTCGGCCAACTGGTCGATCGGATAGCCGCGATGGAGGAGGATGCCGGCGTCGCCGTCGATGAAGGTGATTTCGGACTCGCAGCTTGCCGTCGAGGTGAAGCCCGGATCGTAAGTGAAGGCGCCGGTGGTTGAGTAGAGCGAGGCGATGTCGATGACATCAGGCCCGACCGAACCACTTCGCACCTTGAATTCATGGGTCTTGCCGGCGAATGCAAGCGTTGCCGTGGCCTCCTGGATCTTGCCGCCCAAATCCATTTTTTTCGCAGCTTCGGTCATTGCAAACTCCTTCTTGTTTCCTCATGCCGGCAAAGGCAAAATTCTGCAGAGCGACACGTCGAAAATCACCGCAATGCGCGTATTCGCCACCGCATTTCAGGAGGTGCGTGCCAGATTGGGCCAAGGCCTAATGTTGCACTGCGAAACCCGCCTTTCAATGCCAATCTTCTTGGGCCAGTTTGCTCCTAATCGATTTGATCTGAGATGCGCGCCAGGCTTTCCTCGCGGCCGAGCACGGCGAGCACATCGAACACGCCCGGCGAGGTGCTTTTGCCGGTCAACGCAGCGCGCAAAGGCTGGGCCACCGCGCCGAGCTTGTGACTGCCGGCCGCTGCCACCTCGCGTATCGCCGCCTCCGCCGAGGCGGCTGTCCAGTCACTCGCAAGCCTGTTCAAAGCTTCGTGAGCACTGCGCAGGATCTTGCGGGCATCGTCGGTAAGCAGAAGGGCCGCCTTGTCGTCGATCGGCAGGGGGCGCGTGGCGAACAGGAAGGCCGCGCCATCGACGAGCTCGACCAGCGTCTTGGCGCGCTCCTTCAGGCCCGGAAGCGCTGCCAGCAACTGCGCCTTGGTGCTGTCGTTCAGGCGCGCGGCGATCGCCGGGCCGCCTTCGAGATAGGGCAGGGTAGCGATGAAGATGTCGAACAGTTCGGCATCGCTCATGCGGCGCATATGCGCGCCGTTGATCGCCTCCAGCTTGGCGAAGTCGAAGCGCGCCGCGCCCTTGTTGACATCGCCGATATCGAACCAGGAAATCATATCCTTGATCGACATGATCTCGTCGTCGCCATGGCTCCAGCCAAGGCGCGCCAGGTAATTGAGCAGCGCCTCCGGCAGGTAGCCCATGGCGCGATAGGCCTCGACGCCAAGCGCGCCGTGCCGCTTCGACAGCTTGGCGCCATCGGCGCCGTGGATCAGCGGGATATGCGACATGGACGGCACGTTCCAGCCCATGGCGTTGTAGATCACGGTCTGGCGAGCGGCGTTGGTCAGATGATCGTCGCCGCGAATGATATGGGTGACTCCCATATCATGATCATCGACGACGACGGCATGCATGTAAGTGGGATTGCCGTCAGAACGCAGGATGATGAAGTCATCGAGATCCTTGTTGGGAAAGCGCACCTCGCCCTGGACACGGTCATGGACGATGGTCTCGCCTTCGGTCGGCGCCTTGATACGAATGGCGCCCTTAACGCCTGCGGGCGCCTCAGAGGGGTCGCGGTCGCGCCAGCGGCCGTCATAGCGGGGCGGCAGCCCCTTGGCTCTGGCGGCCTCGCGCATGGCCTCCAGTTCGGCCGGCGTGGCATAGCAATAATAGGCCTTGCCCATGCGCACGAGCTCCTCAGCCACCTCGCGGTGGCGCGGAGCACGCTCGAACTGCGACACCGGCTCGCCGTCCCAGCTCAGGCCAAGCCAGGAAAGCCCGTCGAGGATGGCAGCCGTCGCGGCTTCATTGGAGCGTTCGCGGTCGGTGTCCTCGATGCGCAGCAGCATCGTGCCGCCAGTGTGCTTCGCATACAGCCAGTTGAACAGCGCCGTGCGCGCGCCGCCTATGTGCAGATAGCCGGTGGGCGAAGGGGCAAAACGGGTGACGACCTTGTCGGACATGGAACTCTCGGAAACCATCTGAAGCGGGGTGCGGTTGCGCGGGCTTTCGCGCGCCCGGCGTTCATGTAGCATAGGGTGTCGAGGGCGCAAGGGGCAGACCCGATGGCTGGACGAGGCTGGGGCTCGGATCAGGGCGAGGACGCTGCCATCGGCGTCAGCGAACGGTCCCTGTTTGCGCCTCGGCCAGCCCCATTGCCGCCGCCATCGCCCCTTGTGCCGGATCCCGGCAAGGCGCCCTTGCAAGCGGATGTCGCCGCCTCTGTTCCTGTTGCCGAAACCGGCAGGATCGTTCGCGTGCGCCGGCAAATCAGCCTGACATCACTGCCTCGCCTGCGTCACAGCGTGAACACGGCGGCGAGCCTGGAACTCGACCGGGGCGTGGCCTTCCTGCTGGTGCCGGTCTGCCTGGCGATCGGAGCGATCGGCTATTTTTCGCTGACGGCTGAACCCGACTTTGCGAGACCTGTCGCGGTTGTCATCTTGACGGGGATCTGTGCGCTGGTCTCGCGCTCATGGCCAAAGACCCATCTGTGTTTCATGGCGGCGCTTTTGTGCGCCCTAGGACTGCTTGCTGCCAAGGTCGAGACGTGGCGTGCGGGCACACAAATGTTGGGCTCGGAAATCTCGACGCAGGTGACCGGCCGCGTCGTCTCGCTCGACCGGATGGAAACTGGCCGTATCCGGCTGACCATCGACGTGACATCGACCGCAAGACCGAAACTGCGCTATGCGCCGGAACGGGTGCGGCTTTCGGCACGCAAGATCCCGGCTGACGTGACCGCAGGCTCCCTCATCACTGGATATGCCAAGCTTTTGCCGCCGACTGGGCCGGTGCGGCCGGACAGCTATGATTTCTCCTTCGACAGCTATTTTGCCGGCATCGGCGGCAGCGGGTTCTTTCTCGGCAACCCAAAGCTTGTCGTCAGCGATGGTGGCGACATGCCGCTGCCGGCCCGAATTTCCTCTAGCGTGGAAAATGCCCGCGAGGCCATCGCCGACCATATCAGGGCGAGCGTCGGCGGCGCCGAAGGCGAGATCGCCGCGGCGCTGATCGTCGGCGTGCGCGCCGGCATTCCCGATGACATCAATGAGGCGATGCGACGTACCGGCATCTACCACATCATCTCGATTTCGGGACTGCACATGGCGCTGGTCGCAGGCACCATCATGGGCTTGCTGCGCGGCGCCTTCGCGTTGTTTCCCGACTTTTCCGCGCGTCGCCCGGTCAAGAAGTATGCCGCCGTCGCCGCACTGTTCTCGATCGCGGCCTATCTCATCATCTCTGGAGTCGTCGTTGCCGCCGAGCGCAGCTTCATCATGCTGGCGGTGATGCTGATTGCCGTGCTGTTCGATCGAGCAGCACTCACCATGCGCAATCTGGCGATCTCGGCGATCGCCGTCATCGTGGTGTCGCCGCATGAGGTGGTCGGCCCGAGTTTTCAGATGTCGTTCGCCGCGACCGCGGCTCTGGTCGGCGCCTATGCCGGCTGGGCCGATCACCGCGCGGGAAAAGCAAGACCGCCGCCCCCAAAGCGATCCATGCCCGGTTTCCTGACGCGAAAGTTCGTGCTCGCGGCAACCGGCCTTGCCATGACCTCCATCATCGCCGGCAGCGCCACGACGCTGTTTGCCATCTGGCATTTTCAGCGTGTGTCGCCGCTCAGCCTGTTCGCCAATCTGGCGGTTATGCCGATCGTCACCGTCGTCATGTTCCTGGCTGTCGCAAGCGCGCTGCTGATGCCTTTCGGATTGGATTGGCCGGCCCTCTACCTGATGGGCAAGGGTCTGACGGTGATGATCGCCATATCGGGTTGGATCTCCGAACGTTCGCCTGTCGATGGGGTTGGGCTGATTTCGCAGCAATCTGTCCTGCTGGTGACAATTGCCCTGGTCATCGCGACGATGGCGACAACTTGGCTGCGGCTCGCTGCTCTGCCATTCGCGCTGGCAGGCTTGCTGACCGTCTCGGATACGCGCACGCCGGATGTGCTGATCTCGGAAGACGCCCGGCTGGTGGCGTTGCCGATCGGTGGCGGCGAGCTTGCCGTCAGCCGGGAACGGCCGAACGAATTCACCGTCGACAACTGGAAACGCGCCCTGACATCAGAAACCATCGTCGTGCCAGAGGTGTTCGACAAGAGCGATGGGCAATTCGACGTCGCGGACGCCGTTGAGCTACCGCCGGGATCGCCGTTCTATTGCTCCTCAGGCGTTTGCGTGGCCAGGCATATGTCCGGTGCGATCATTGCCTATGTCGAGGACCGCAAGGACACCTGGAAAGCCTGCGGCTTCGCCGAGCTGATCGTCATCAATGACGCCACCGCCTATGACGCCTGTCACAATCCGCTGGTTCTCGTCATCACCAAGCGGCAACTGGCTCGCAAAGGCAGTGCCGCGGTCTTCTTCGATCGCCAATCGGCGACCACGCCGGCGACAATCAGCTTCGCGGTGAACAGCCCATATCGGCCCTGGCACACGCAACGCAAATACTCTCGTGAGGCGAGGGGGCTGGCACCCTTCAAGAAACCCGAGAAGCCAGCGGCCAACCCGCAGCCGCCTCAGTAGCGGCGGATGAGGCCGACGAGCTTGCCTTGCACCTTGACCCTGTCTGGGCCGAAAATACGGGTTTCATAGGCCGGATTGGCGGCTTCGAGAGCAATCGAAGCGCCCTTGCGGCGGAACCGCTTCAGCGTCGCTTCCTCTTGATCGACCAGCGCCACGATGATCTCGCCGGGGTTCGCCGTGTCGGCATTGCGGATGATGACGGTGTCGCCGTCGAAGATACCGGCCTCGATCATCGAGTCGCCCTTGACCTCCAGCGCATAGTGGGCGCCGCCCATGATCATGTCCGGCGGCACCGAGATCGAATGCGTCTGATGCTGGATGGCATCGATCGGCACACCGGCGGCGATACGGCCCATCACCGGTATCGACACGGCGGAGACCGCATCGTCATCATTGCCGGGCGAGGGCATCCGCGAAGGCGCCGGCTTGATCTGCCGGCCAAGAGCACCACCCTGACCGAGACTGCCCTGGATGACGCTTGGCGAAAACTTCTTTGCCGCGTTGAGGCCGGGCGCGATCGAGTCCGGCAATCGCAGCACTTCCAGCGCGCGTGCCCGGTTGGGCAACCGGCGAATAAAGCCGCGCTCCTCAAGTGCGGTGATCAGCCGATGAATCCCGGATTTGGAGGCAAGGTCGAGCGCCTCCTTCATCTCGTCGAAGGATGGCGGAATGCCGCTCTCCTTCAGGCGTTCATGGATGAACATCAGCAGTTCATGTTGCTTGCGTGTCAGCATGGCGGCCCCCAGATTACCTGAAACCAGAATCGAAAAACAAACCCAGAACAAACACTATCTGTTCCAGTTGTGTTCTGCAACCGTTTAAAGTTTAATGAATTTGTTAAGGCTGCTGAAATTATTTCGGCTTGCCAGCGGGTCGCGATCGACAGGCGCCAACCACGGCAATGCGCCTGCTCACATTGAAACCATTATGGTTAATGACCTGTGGCTCATCCTCGACCCAAGGCTTGGCATCATCTGCCGATCGACCGCCACAAGGGACGCTATCAATCTTCGGGACGTTCGTTTGCCGTGAACGAAACGGAGCCAAAACGCCAACGTCTGTTGGCATTTGTGGCTGGAATTCAGCCCTCCGTCATCTGCCGGGCAGTGAGGGCGGCGACGGCAAATCGCGGAGATCGTTGCGTCAGGTAACGGCTTCCTTGACGGCGAAACGCTGGTCCTTCCATGCGCCCGTGCGCAGAATGTCTTCTAGCACTTGAACCGCCAGCCACACATCCTTGTAGCCGACATAGAGCGGCGTGAAGCCGAAACGGATGGTCGATGGCGCGCGAAAATCACCGATGACGCCGCGCTCGATCAGCGCCCGCATGATTTGATAGCCGTGATCGTGAAGGAACGACACCTGGCTGCCGCGCCTGGTCGCGTCGCGGGTGGTCTCCAGCGTGAGGCCATAGGCGCCGCACTTTGCTTCGACGAGCTGGATGAACAGTTCCGTCAGCGCGACGCTCTTTTTTCGCAATGCCGCCATGTCGACGTCGTTCCAGATAACAAGCGCGCCTTTGAGCGCCCGCATCGACAGGACAGGCTGGGTGCCGCACAGAAAGCGGCGGATACCGGTGCCGGCAACATACCCCCGTTCGAAGGCAAAGGGCCGCGCATGGCCCCACCAGCCGCTGAGCGGCTGGCTGATATCGCCGTGATGGCGCTGCGCGGCATAGATGAAGGCCGGTGCGCCCGGACCGCCGTTGAGGTACTTGTAAGTGCAGCCGATGGCGAAATCGGCATTTGCGTGATCGAGCTCGACGGGCAGGGCGCCGGCGGTGTGGCATAGATCCCAGACGATCAGCGCTCCGGCCGCATGAGCCTTGCGCGTCAGCGCCGCCATGTCGCGCAGTTCACCCGATTTGTAGTTGACGTGGTTGACCAGCACCACCGCGACGTTTTCGTCGATCAGCTCTTCGATGGTGGGCGCGTCGACGCCCGCGAGGCGCAGCAGGACGCCGTCCCGTGTCGAGGCCACCCCTTCGGCGATGTACAGGTCGGTGGGGAAACTGTCACCCTCGGCGACGATGACCGACCGGCCCGGCCGCATCTCCAGCGCCGCATGCAGCACCTTGTAGATGTTGGTCGACGTCGTGTCGCAGACGACGGTCTGGCCGGCCGCGGCTCCAATCAGGCGCCCGAGTTGATCGCCGAGTTCGATCGGCATCTCGAACCATCCGGCCGTATTCCAGGCTCGGATGAGATCCTGGGCCCATTCCTGGGTTGCCGCCTGCTGCAGCTCGCCGAAAACGGCATGAGACGCTGCCCCCAGTGAATTGCCGTCGAGATAGATCACCCCCTCCGGCAGAATGAAACGGTCGCGCATGGCCCGCAGCGGATCTGTGGCATCCATCGCTTCGACTGCGGCGAGATCAGGAAATCCACTCATGGTCAGTCAGTCCCCGGTTGTTCGCGAAGGGTGTTCCGCCGCCGCGCGTCGCTGTTTTCATTTCGACGATGTCAGAGCCGGGTGCGGACCGTCCACAGCTCCGGGAACAGCACCACCTCGAGCATCTTCTTCAGATACGAAGCACCCGACGTGCCGCCGGTGCCGCGTTTCAGACCGATGATGCGCTCAACCGTGGTGACGTGGTTGAAGCGCCAGCGGCGGAAATAATCCTCGAAGTCGACCAGCTTCTCTGCCAGTTCGTAGAACATCCAGTAGCGCTGCGGATCGCGATAGATCGTCTGCCAGGCGACCAGCACCTCTTCGTTCTCGGTTCGCGTCTCACGCCAGTCCGTGCGCCTGGCATCGGCACCGATGTCGAATCCGTTGCGCGCAAGCAGCAGCAGCGCTTCGTCGTAGAGCGATGGTTCGGTCAGGATCGCTTCCAGCTTTCCGCTCAGGTCGGGCCGGTGCTTGTGCGGCCCGAGCATTGCCAAGTTTCGGTTGCCGGCCATGAACTCGATGGCGCGATACTGCCAGGACTGAAAACCCGAGGACTGGCCCAGCGCGTCGCGGAACTCGGTGTATTCGCTCGGCGTCATCGTCCGCAGCACATCCCAGGCACTGTTCAGCTGCTCGAAGATCCGCGCAACGCGCGACAGCATCTTGAAGCTCGGCTCGAGCCGGTCGGCGCGGATGGAACGGATCGCGGCGCCGATCTCGTGCAGAGCGAGCTTCATCCAGAGTTCGGAGGTCTGATGCTGGATGATGAACAGCATCTCGTCATGCGCCGATGACAGCGGCGTCTGGGCCTCCAGCACTTTCTCCAGGTGCAGGTAGTCGCTGTAGGACATGCGCTCCTTGAACGACATCTGGGCGCCTTCGGACGCCGGATCGTATGGCTCGCTCAATCGATTTTCTCCGTGCGCAGCCGGAAGCGCTGGATCTTGCCGGTCTGGGTCTTGGGCAGGGCGGCGATGAATTTTACCGATCGCGGATATTTATAGGGCGCGATCATTGCCTTGACATGGTCCTGCAGGCGCTTGGTGGTGAGGGCGTCGGGCGCGACGCCCTGCACCAGCACGACATGCGCCTCGACGATCTGGCCGCGCTCGGCGTCCTCGGCGCCAATGACAGCGCATTCGGCGACGTCCGGGTGCGCCAGCAGCGCCGCCTCGACCTCGGGACCGGCGATGTTGTAGCCGGCGCTGACGATCATGTCGTCGGAGCGTGCGGCGAAATGGAAAAAGCCGTCCTCGTCCTGCGTGAAGGTATCGCCGGTGAGGTTCCAGCCGTCGCGCACGTATTCCTTCTGCCTGTCATCGGCCATGTAGCGGCAGCCGGTCGGTCCGCGCACCGCAAGCCTGCCGGTCGCGCCGCGTGGCACCTCGCGCATCTCGTCATCGACGACGCGCGCCTCGTAGCCGCCCACCGGCTTTCCGGTCGACGCGGGCTTCATGTCGTCAAAACGGTTGGAGATGAAGATGTGCAGCATCTCGGTGGCTCCGATGCCGTCGAGGATCGGCTTTCCGGTCTTTTGTGTCCACTCTTCGAAAACGGGAGCAGGCAAGGTTTCGCCGGCCGAAACGGCGACGCGCAGCGATGACAGGTCCGCTCCTTCATCCATGGCCTTCAGCATGGCGCGGTAGGCAGTCGGCGCGGTGAAAGAGATCGTCGCTTTGTAGGTCTCGATGATGTGGATCATGTTGGGTGGCGTCGCCTGCTCCAGCAGCGTCGCCGCCGCACCGAAGCGCAGCGGGAAGATGGCGAGTCCGCCAAGGCCGAAGGTGAAGGCCAGCGGCGGCGAGCCGACGAAGATGTCGTCCGGCGTCACCTCCAGGATTTCGCGGGCGTAGGCGTCGGCGATGATCAGCAGGTCGCGGTGGAAATGCATCGTCGCCTTCGGAACGCCTGTTGTGCCCGAGGTGAAGCCGAGCAGGGCAACATCGTCGCGGCCGGTGTCGACTGCGGTGAACGTCACCGGCTTGTCGAGAGCGGCACGATCGAGTTCAGCATCATGGTTGGCGGTGCCGTCGAAACCGATGACCTGCTTGAGGAATGCGCTGTCCTTGGCGCAGGCGGTCATCTCGTCCATCAGCCTGGTGTCGCAGAGCGCGACGGTGATTTCCGCTTTGTCGACGATCTTGGCGAGTTCGCCGGCGCGCAGCATCGGCATGGTGTTGACGACCACGGCGCCAACCTTGGTGGCGGCCAGCCAGCAGGCGACCATTGCGGGGTTGTTGGCCGAACGGATCAGCACCCGGTTGCCGGGCTCGACCCCATAATTCTCGACCAGCGCGTGGGCCAGCCTGTTCGTCCAGTCGGACAGTTCCTTGTAGGTGCGGCGGCGGCCATTGCCGATCAGCGCGGTGTGGTCGCCCAGGCCTTTCTCGACCAGCCTGTCGGTCAGTTCGACACCGGCGTTGAGGCGTTCGGGATAGTCGAAGCCGTCGAGCAGGATTTCAGGCCATTGCTCCGGCGGCGGCAGGTGATCGCGCGTGAACGTGTCGATATGCGCTGAAGGCCCAAGCATGTCGCCGCTCTCCCGTCTGCTGCCTGGCCAGTGCGCGATGCGCCTTGGCCGGATGTCGTGGATCCTAAGGTCCTGCTCTGAGGAGGCTTCGTACTGCCCATCGCACCTGCTGAGATGCGCCCAGAAAGGGTGAACATCTGCAGGTTCGGGCAGCACAGCAGACCTCCCATTGTCGGCTGTTCGTGCGGGCAGGATCGCACCAGTCGAAATTTGTTTCAAGCCTAAAATGTTTTTGCCCTAGAGCATTGACGCATGGCGTGGCGGTGGCCATTGCTAGCGGAACAGCGATGCCGTTTTTGGGGAGGGCACAGATGTTCGAACGTCACATCGTCGATTGGGATGATGCCTATGCCAACGGTGCGAATATCGCCGGCAGCGACCGATGGCCGGCCGCGTGGGTGGAGCCTGCGCAAGCGTTTCGTGACGCACTCTCGGCGCAGGGCCGGGCACGGCTCGACATCACCTATGGCGATGGGCGACGCAATCGGCTCGATCTCTTCCTCCCCAGCGCCACGCCCAAAGGGTTGGTGGTGTTCATCCATGGCGGTTACTGGAAGGCGTTCGACAAGAGTTTCTGGTCGCATCTCGCCAATGGTGCGGTCAGCAGCGGCTTTGCCGTGGCGATGCCGTCCTACACGCTGTGCCCGGACTTACGCATCGCCGGCATCGTCCAGGAGATCGGCGTGGCGATCGGCAAGGCGGCGGCAATGGTCGACGGGCCGCTGATGCTGACCGGACATTCGGCCGGCGGCCATCTTGCCAGCCGGATGGTGACGACAACCACGCCTCTGGCGGACGATGTGGCGCGGCGCGTGCGCCATGTCGTTTCGATTTCGGGTGTCCACGATCTGCGTCCGATCATGCGCACCGAGATGAACGCGACTCTGGCCATCGACGAGGCCGAGGCGTTGGCGGAAAGCCCGGCACTGTTGCGGCCCATGGATGGTGTCCGCATCACCTGTTGGGCCGGTGGTGGCGAGCGCGCCGAGTTCCTGCGTCAGAACGCCTTGCTTGCCAACATCTGGACGGGCCTCGGTGCTGCAACCAGCACCGTGGTCGAGCCCGACCGGCATCATTTCAGCATTGTCGACGGCCTTGCCGATCCGGCCCACCCACTGAGCCGCGCCTTGATATCGGGCTAGCGCCGAGATCATTTTCCAATTTGTTATTAATGGTTTGTCTTGCTATGCTTCAACGCAGCATCAACACGCTGCAGGCCTCGCCCGCAGCCGCTGCGGGGGCAAACGGCGCCCGCACGATCAGCCCGTTGGCGTCGGCCAGCATTCTCAGCATCGACGAATCCTGGATGCCGAACGGGGTTGCCACCAGAGCTCCGTCATCTTCCCGGACCACCGCCCGCACATAGTCCTGGCGCAGATCATTGGCCGGCATGGCGGCACCCAACCGCGCCGGACGAATGTCCTGGCGATGATTGCGGCCGCCGAGCCGCGCCAGCAGCGGCTTCAGGAACAATTGCGAGCAGACCAGGCTTGCCACCGGATTGCCGGGCAGGCCGATGCACCTGATATCGCCGAGGCGGCCGAACATCAGCGGCTTGCCAGGACGCATGGCGATCTTCCAGAAGCCGAGCGTCATGCCTTCGCCGGTCAGCACGTCGTGGATCAGGTCGTGATCGCCGACCGAGGCGCCACCAAGCGTCACGATGACATCCGCACCGGCCGCGACCGCTTTTTGCACCAGTTCGGCGATAGCCTCCTTGCGATCGGCGGCAATGCCGAGATCGAGCGCGCGGGCGCCGACCGAGTGTGCGGTGGCGGCGACGCCATAGGCATTCGATGAGATGATCTGGTCCGGGCCGAGATCACTGCCCGGCGGCAGCAATTCGTCGCCGGTGGCGATAATGGCGACCAGCGGCCGTTTCACCACGCTGACCCGAGGATGGTTGGCCGATGCTGCCAGCGACAGTGCCGCCGGGTCGAGCAAGCGGCCTTTTTCCAGCAGCATGTCGCCTGTTGAAAAATCGAGCCCGATGCGGCGGATATTGCGCCATTGCGCCGTTGGCTCGGTCACTTCGATTTCGCCGCCGCCGAGATCGCGGACATTCTCCTGGATGACGATGGTGTCGGCGCCTTCGGGCAGCGGCGCGCCGGTGAAGATGCGCACGGCCTGCGTCTGGCCGACCGTGCCGTCGAAGCCACGCCCAGCCGGCGCCATGCCGATCACCGACAGCCTGGATGGGACCGACGTGACGTCGGCGGCGCGCGCTGCATAGCCGTCCATGGCGGAAGCATTGAAAGGCGGCTGGGTGCGAAGTGCTACGACCGGTTCCGCCAGAACACGATCCACAGCCTCGAACAGGGGAACGCTTTCGCCGGCTAGAGGCGCCGCGCCATCAAGCAGGCGTTCAAGCGCCTCCGCGATAGGAACCAGCGCCATCAGGCGCTCGCCTTGTAGTCACCCGACTTGCCACCGGTCTTTTCGACTAGGCGGATGCCGGTGATGACCATGGCGCGGTCTACTGCTTTGGCCATGTCGTAGATGGTCAGGCAGGCGACCGAGGCAGCCGTCAGCGCTTCCATCTCGACACCCGTCTTGCCGGTGACGCGCGCCAGTGCGGTGACCTTCAGGCCCGGCAAAGCATGGTCGGGCTCGATGTCGACGGAAACCTTGGTCAAAAGCAGCGGGTGGCAGAGCGGGATCAGTTCATGCGTCTTCTTCGCCGCCATGATACCGGCGATGCGCGCAGTGCCGAGCACATCGCCCTTCTTGGCGTTGCCGGCGAGGATCATCTTCAGCGTCTCGGGCTGCATCGCGACAAAGCCTTCGGCGATCGCCGTGCGCGTTGTTTCGTCCTTGTCGCCGACGTCGACCATGTTGGCCTCGCCCTGCGCGCCGAGATGGGTAAGGCCCGATACCATCGTCAGATGGCCTCGGCCAAAGCCTTGCCTGTCAGAAGCAGGCGCGTCGCCGCGGTGACGTCCTGTTGCCGCATCAGGCTCTCGCCGACAAGAAAAGTGCCGATGTCGCTCTTTTGCAGCCTGAGGCAGTCGTCATGCGAGAAAATACCGCTCTCGCTGACCAGCAAGCGGTCGGCCGGAACCATCGTCGCCAGCCGCATGGAAGTGTCGAGGCTGGTCTCGAATGTGCGCAGATTGCGGTTGTTGATGCCGATCAGCCGCGACGACAGTTTTAGCGCGCGCTGCGTCTCGGTCTCGTCGTGCACTTCGACCAGTGCATCCATGCCGAGTTCGAAGGCCGTCGCCTCGAGCTCGCTGGCCAGGACGTCGTCGACACTGGCCATGATGATCAGGATGGCATCCGCGCCCCAGGCGCGGGCTTCGTAGACCTGATACGGATCGAACAGGAAATCCTTGCGCAGCGCCGGCAGCGCGACGGCGGCTCGCGCCCGGGTGAGAAATTCGGGCGCACCCTGGAAGGACGGTGCATCGGTCAGCACCGAAAGACAGGCAGCACCACCCTTGGCATAGGCCTGCGCCAGCGCCGGTGGATCGAAATCGGCACGGATCAGACCCTTGGAAGGGCTCGCCTTCTTGATCTCGGCGATTAGCGCGAAGGCGCCGGATTTGCGCTTCGCTTCCAGTGCGGCAAGAAAGCCGCGCGGTGCGTCGGCGTCTTTTGCCCGGGCCTTGATTTCGGCCAACGGCACGCGTGCCTTTGCTGCCGCGATCTCGTCGCGCTTGTAGGCCTCGATCTTGCGAAGAATGTCAGACACGCTCTATCCGTTATCCGCTCGAAATCTCGACCAGCCTGTCGAGCACTTGCAGGGCACGGCCGCTATCGATGGCTTGCGCCGCCGCCGCGATGCCGTCGCCAAGCGTCGTCGCCTTGCCGGCCACAACCAGTCCGGCACCGGCGTTCATCAGCACGGTGTCGCGATAGGCGCCGGCGGCGCCGCCCAGCATATCGCGCAAGGCCTTGGCGTTGTAGTCCGCATCGCCGCCACGCAATTCGTCCTTGCTGTGGCGCGGCAACCCAACCGCTTCAGGCGTCAGGGTGAAGCTGCGGATCTCGCCGCCGATCACTTCGGCAACCTGCGTCTCGCCGGTGGTGGTGATCTCGTCATAGCCGTCGCCATGGGCAACCCAGACATGCTCGGCACCCAGCGCCTTCAGCGTCTCGGCAACCGGCAGGATCCATTCCGGCAGGAACACACCGACCAGCTGCCGCTTGACGCCGGCCGGATTGGAGAGCGGCCCGAGCAGGTTGAATATGGTGCGGGTGCCGAGTTCGACGCGAGTCGGGCCGACATGCTTCATCGCCGGATGGTGCGCAGGCGCGAACATGAAGCCAACGCCTGCCTCGTGGATGCAGCGGCCGATGAATTCGGGCGAGATGTCGATCTTGACGCCGAGCGCAACCAGCACGTCGGCTGCCCCCGTCAGCGATGAAAGGCCGCGATTGCCGTGTTTGGCAACCGGCACGCCGCTGCCGGCAACGACGAAGGCCGATGCCGTCGAAATGTTGACGCTGTGAGAATTGTCGCCGCCGGTGCCGACGATGTCGATGGCGTCGGTGGGCGCGTCGACGTGCAGCATCTTGCCCCGCATGGTTGCGACGGCGCCTGAAATCTCGCTCACCGTCTCGCCGCGCACACGCAGCGCCATCAGGAAACCGCCGATCTGGCCGGGGGTTGCGTCACCCGACATGATGATGTCGAAGGCCTCGCGCGCTTCCTCGAAGGAAAGCGCGCTACCGGTCGCGATCTTGGCGATATGGGTTTTCAGCGCGCTCATCTTGTCGAGGCTTGGGCGACGGCGGCCTGGTCGATGCGAACGTCGTACTGCGTCTGCAACTGCGCCACCAACTGGTCGAGCAGGTCATCCGACATGCCGGAGGTGAAGGATTTCTGCGCGTCGTCCGGCACCGAACTGGCATCGGCTCCGGCGGGCTCGAACACTTCGGCGACCTTGTACAGGATCTGCCCGTCTCCGGTGGGTGAGGGGATCAGGCCGGTGCCGCCTTCGCCGACACCGAACATCGCTGCCGCACCCTCCTTACCGAAGTCGACATCGTCAGCCTCACGCTTGACACCGCGCTTGGTCTGCTTTTCGAGCTTCAGTTCGCTGGCGATGACATCGAGCGTTGCGCCGGCCTTGAGCCGCTTTTCCAGTTCGTCAGCCTTGGCGGCCAGCCGCTTGCTTATTTCCGCCGCCGTCCAGTCGGCGACGACTTTCTGACGAACCTCATCCAGCGTGCGGTCGCGAGCCGGCGTGATGGACGCCACCTCATAGAAGACGAAGCCGTTGTCGGCTGTGGTCAAGGCATCGTTTTCCGTGTTGGGTTCGGCGTCGAAGACGGCTTTGATCAGCTCCGGCGATTGCGGCAGGTCCTTGACGATGGTTGCATCTGGCCGCAGTCCACTACGATCGATGGCGTCGATGGTGACGACCTTCAGCTTCAGCTTGGCCGCGGCCTCCGCCAGCGAACTGCCGGCGGCGCGGGTGTCATCGTAATTGTCGCGCACGTCCAGAAGGATGCGACTTGCCTCGCCCAGCGCCAGATCCTTGCGGATCTGATCGGACACCTCGGCCAGTGGCTTCACCACCTCGGGCTTGATCTCGGTGACGCGCAGCAGCACCGGACCGAAGGCGCCTTGCACGACCTGACTGACTTCATTGGCGTTGAGCGAAAAGGCCGCGTCGGCGACCGCCTTGTCGGCGATCTTGTCCTTGGCAAGCGTGCCGAGCAACGTATCGGCCGGCATCTTGCCTTCCGCCGTGACAAGCTTGTCGAAAGTGGCGCCGGCCTTAAGCGAATCGAGTGCGGCCTTGGCCGCATCCGGCGTCTTGAACACGAGCTGCTCGACGGTGCGCAGTTCCGGCGTGGTGTAACGCGCCTTGTTCTTGTTGTAGTCGTCGCTGACCTGGCTGTCGGTGACGGCGGTCGTATCCATGATGTCGACGGGTTCGAGGCGGACATAGGAAAATTTGCGGTATTCGGGTGCCGCATATGTCTTCTTGTTGGCTTCGAAATAGGCCGAGAGCACGCTATCGGACGGCGCCGCGATCGGCTCGACCAGTGCCTTGGGCAGCGTCAAATAGTCGATGGTGCGGTCTTCGCCGCGATAGAGCGCAACCGCCTTGAAGAAAGTGTCCGGAGCCTTGAGGCCATCCGAGACCGCCTCGACAATTTGCTGGCGCACGGCCACCTGGGCACGGTTCTTCAAATAGTCCTCGGGCCGCATGCCGATCTGCTGCAGCATATATTCGAACGTTCTGCGGTCGAACTGGCCGCCCGGGCCCTTGAAGGCTGGGTCCTCGCGTGTCAACTCGGCCAGCCGATCCTTGGAAAGTCCGAGGCCCAGCTTGCGGGCCTGTTCGTCGAGAACGGCACCAGAGACGAGCTGAGCCAACACCTGGTTGTCGACGCCGAGCGCCTTTGCCTGTTCGTGGCTGAGACGTTGGCCGAACTGTTGCGACATGACGGCGAGCTGGCGATCGTAGGCGAGACGGTATTCGTTGATCGATACTCTGGTGCCGCCGGCGGTTATCACCGAATCGTGGCCGGCAAGACCGCTCATCAGCTGTCCGGAAACGCCCCAGACCAAAAAGCTGAGCACCAGCAGCACCAACAGTCCCTTCGCGACCCAGGTGCCTGCCGCGTTTCTCAATATACCAAGCATTTTTACTTCCGATTTATGCGCATTTTCGCATGCGCCGAGTCTGAAACAAGCGCAATAGCGCCCTTCCGGCCCACTGTCGATTGCTTTGTGGCCTGATTTTGGTAGTGAGGGCCAGAGCCCCGATATCATCCGGAGAAGCAAACCCATGACGCCAGGAATTCGCCCGCTCGTCGCCGGCAACTGGAAAATGAACGGCACCAGCGCCTCCCTCAACGAGCTCCGGATGATCGGCAACGGTTTCATGAGCGGACTTGACGCGGAGACCGAAGCGCTGGTTTGCGTTCCCGCAACCCTGCTTGCTCACGCCGCGGAGATCCTGTCACGCACGCCGGTGCATGCCGGCGGTGAGGATTGCCATGCCAAGGAGAGCGGCGCCTACACCGGCTGCATATCGGCGGAAATGCTCAGGGATGCCGGTGCGAGCCATGTCATCGTCGGCCATTCCGAATGCCGCGAGCAACGCGGCGAGGATGACGCCACTGTCCAGGCCAAGGCATCCGCCGCATGGCGTGCCGGGCTTGTTGCCATCATTTGCGTCGGCGAAACGCATGAACAGCGTGAAGCGGGCGCCACGCTGGACGTGCTGTCGCGGCAGGTCGATGGTTCGGTCCCGTCAAGCGCCACCCCATCCAACACCATCATTGCCTATGAGCCGGTATGGGCGATCGGCACCGGCCTGACGCCGACGGCCGGCGATGTGGCCGCAGCACATGCACATATCCGCGAAAAGCTGTCGGAAAAGCTCGGCGGCGTCGCGGCGAAGATGCGCATTCTCTACGGCGGCTCGGTCAAGCCCTCCAACGCGGTCGAACTGCTCGGCGTCAGGAATGTCGACGGCGCGCTGGTCGGCGGCGCCAGCCTGAAAGCGGCGGATTTTCTCGGCATCGCCGAGGCTTATCGCAATATTGCCTGAAGACATTCGCTCCGCCGGACAGGGCTTCCGGTGCACGAAATCGTTGCAAAGGACGGGTTGCTTCCCATATTCCGGCCACGGGCTTGGAAATGCCGTCAAAGCATTGTATTGAGCCGCCTCCAATTCACCGGTCGTGTCCGCGGCCGGGCAAGGCCTTGCCAGGATAAACTATGGAAACCGTACTGATCGTCATCCATCTCATGGTCGTACTCGCCCTTGTCGGCGTGGTGCTGCTGCAGCGTTCCGAAGGCGGCGGCCTCGGCATCGGTGGCGGATCCGGCTTCATGACCGCGCGTGGTGCTGCCAATGCCCTGACGCGTGCGACGGCGATCCTGGCGGCCGCCTTCTTCGCCACGTCACTGACACTGTCGATCGTCGCCCGCTACGGCGAGAAGCCGATCGACATCCTCGACCGCGTGCCGGCGACGTCGGATGGTGCGGGCAAAGGCGTGCTCAACCAGTTGCCCGGCACGACCACCCCGGCGCCCGCCGGCAGCACCACGCCGACGCCGCCTTCCGGCAACGACGCTGCGGCTCCGGCGACTGCCCCGGCCACGGCGCCTGCCGCCGGTTCGACGCCGCCGGCGACCAACGGCACGGCTCCCGCCGCACCGGCGACCCCGCAGGTCCCGAACCAATAGTCTTCCACGCTTGAAACCGCGATCTGTGGTCGTTTGAACACAGTCGCGGCAAATGCAGCAAGATCACGAAGATTCGACGGGGTGAGGCGGGGCCTCGCGCTTGAGGCAGCCGCGCTTATTCGACTATAGATTGCGCGCGGCATTTCCGGCGCCCTTGGGGGGCGCTGGGCGACGCCGTGGGCAACAAGCATAGAACGATCGGATCTTCGCCATGCAGCTTCGCAGCTTCATTTTCCTGGGACTTTGCGCCGCACTCGGCATGAGTTCCCCAGCCTCCGCCGGCGTGCCGGCAAATATGGCCGCTCAGCCTTCGGCTGAAACAACTTCTGCCATCAACGTCGCCGTCAAGAGCGATGCGTCGCAATTGAAGCTTCTCAAGAAGAAGAAAAACCCGACGCCCGACGACCTCGCCCAGATCAAGAAGATCGAGGCCAAGATCGTTGCCGACAAGGAAGCCGCCAAAGCCAAGGCGCTCGAAGCCAGGAAACTGGCGATGCGCGAGGCGGCCAAGGCCAAGGCCGACGCTGAACGGCAGGCGTTCCTGGCCAAGAAGGGCAAGAGCGCGCAGGCAACCCAGGTGGCCGATGCCAAGCCAGCCAAGAAGCTGGTTGCCAAGATCATCGAACCAATCGAACCGATCGCGCCGATCCAGTCGGCCGAGCCGCTTCCGGCAGAGGCGATGAACATCGCCCTGACCGGCAACAATGGCGAGTTGCGCAGCGAGGTCATCGGCCAGAAGCAGCCGAGCAGCGGCGGTTTGTTCGCCGGTCTCTTCGGCGGTAGCTCTTCCTCTTCGTCGATTTCATATCTTCCCGAGACACGGGCTCTCGACCAGGCTCTCGCCAAGAGGGAAGCCAAGAAGCAGTTCAAGGTGAAGCCGGAATTCGTGCCGCAGGACGTGGAATTCAGCGGTTACGCTGCCGGTACCATCGTTATCGACACCAGCGCGCGCCGCCTCTACCTCGTCGAATCGTCCTCCACCGCGCGCCGCTACGCCATCGCGGTCGGCCGCGACGGCCTGCAGTTCAAGGGTACGGTTGCAGTCGGTGACAAGCAGGAATGGCCGCGCTGGATCCCGACGCTGGACATGCAGAAGCGCGAGCCGAAGCATTACGGCCAGTATAAGGACGGTATGCCCGGCGGTGGCCAGAATCCGCTCGGCGCGCGCGCCATCTATCTCTATGACGGCAAAAAGGACACGCATCTGCGCATCCACGGCACCATTGCGCCGCAGTCGATCGGAACCAGCGCCTCGAATGGTTGCTTCCGCATGATCAACGAGCACGTCATGGACCTTTACAGCCGCGTCAGGGTTGGCACCAAGGTCGTCATCATCTGACGTTTTCGTCATCCTGCCGAAAGGGCCGGCTCAGCCGGCCCTTTTGTTTTGCCTTGTTCACGATCCAAGCGCCTTCTTGGGAAAAAAGCTTCGCGGCGGTTTTTTCTCTGGCGGAATCAATCCGGCCGCGTTAAGCGATGACTCCCATGGCGCGATATGTATTCATCACAGGCGGCGTGGTTTCCTCACTTGGAAAAGGCATTGCCGCAGCGGCCCTTGGGGCTCTCCTGCAGGCGCGAGGCTATCGCGCACGCATCAAAAAACTCGATCCCTACCTGAATGTCGATCCCGGCACGATGTCGCCGTATCAGCATGGCGAAGTCTTCGTCACCGACGATGGCGCGGAAACCGATCTCGATCTTGGCCATTACGAGCGCTTCACAGGCCGCTCCGCCAACCAGCAGGACAACATCACCACCGGCCGCATCTACAAGAACATCATCGAGCGCGAGCGGCGCGGCGACTATCTCGGCGCAACCGTGCAGGTCATCCCGCACGTCACCGATGAGATCAAGAATTTCGTTCTCAACGGCAATGACGACTATGATTTCGTGTTGTGCGAGATCGGCGGCACGGTCGGCGACATCGAGGCGATGCCATTCCTGGAAGCTATTCGCCAGCTCGGCAACGACCTGCCGCGCAACAACGCCGTCTACGTCCATCTGACGCTGATGCCCTACATCCCGACGGCAGGCGAGCTGAAGACCAAGCCGACTCAGCATTCGGTCAAGGAGCTGCGCGGCATCGGCATTGCGCCCGATATCCTGCTGGTCCGTGCCGACCGCGCCATTCCCAAGGAAGAGCGCAGGAAACTGTCGCTGTTTTGCAATGTGCGCGAAAGTGCCGTGATCCAGGCGCTCGACGTGCCGCATATCTACGATGTGCCGATGGCCTATCACAAGGAAGGGCTCGATTCGGAAGTGCTGGCCGCCTTCGGCATCGATCCGGCGCCGAAGCCGCGCATGGAGCCGTGGCAGGCGGTATCCAACCGCATCCACAATCCGGAAGGCGAGGTCACCATCGCTGTGGTCGGCAAGTATACCGGCCTCAAGGACGCCTACAAATCTCTGATCGAGGCGCTCTCGCATGGCGGCCTTGCCAACCACGTCAAGGTCAAGCTCGACTGGATCGAATCGGAGATCTTCGAAAAAGAGGATCCGACGCCCTGGCTGGAAAAGGTGCATGGCATCCTGGTTCCCGGCGGTTTTGGCGAGCGCGGCTCGGAAGGCAAGATCCTGGCGGCGAAGTTCGCGCGTGAGCGCAAGGTGCCGTATTTCGGCATCTGCTTCGGCATGCAGATGGCCTGCATCGAGGCGGCGCGGTCGCTGGCCGGCGTCGAACATGCGTCTTCGACCGAGTTTGGTCCGACCGAGGAACCGGTGGTCGGCCTGATGACCGAATGGCTGAAAGGCAACATGCTGGAGAAGCGCCGCGAAACCGGCGATCTCGGCGGCACGATGCGGCTCGGCGCCTATCAGGCCGAGCTCGCCAAGGGCTCCAAGATCGCCGAGATTTACGGCGACACACAGATTTTCGAGCGCCATCGCCACCGCTACGAGGTCAATGTCGACTATAAGGAGCGGCTTGAGGATTGCGGCCTGGTGTTTGCCGGCATGTCGCCCGACGGCGTGTTGCCGGAGACGGTCGAGTACCCAGACCATCCGTGGTTCATCGGCGTGCAGTATCACCCGGAACTGAAAAGCCGGCCGCTCGAGCCGCATCCGCTGTTCGCCAGTTTCATCGAGGCGGCCGTGGAGCAGAGCCGGCTGGTGTAGCGATCAGGTCGGGCGCAATGCAGACCTATGTCGCACTGCTTTACAGCATTATCCTGGCCGAGGGGCGACGGGTCGTCATGGCCGACCTCAAGGCCATGGCCGAAGAACTCGGGCTGAACAACCCGCGCACGCTGGTGGCGACGGGCAATCTGGTCTTCGAGGCACCGGCAACTGATATCGCCGACCTCGAACAGTGGTTGGAGGCTGCCTTTGAAAAAACCTTCGGCCGCCATGTCGATATCATCGTGCGCGGTGCCGAGGACTGGCTGAAGCTTGCCGCCGGCAATCCGTTCCCGGCCGATTCGGCTAAAGCAGGCGATCAGGTGGCCGTACGGGTGATGCGTAAGCCTGCGCCCGAGCAGGCCGTGACGGCACTGCAGGCCTATGCCGCCGAGGACGAGAAAATGACTTCGCTCGACGGCGACATCTGGGTCGTCTTTTCGCGAGAGAGACCAAGCTCGCGGCTGCTTGCGGCAATGAACCACAAGCGCATTGGCATCGGCACGTCGCGCAACTGGAACACGGTGCGCAAATTGGCCGAGATGATCGGGTAGTTGGGGGCGGCTTTGCGCCGCCCCTTGGTGGCTCGTCAGGCTTTCGCGGTCCTGGCGCCGGCGCCCAAAGCGGCGGTGCGCAGCACGTAGTAGATGATGCCGGCGATCGCTACGCCGAAGAACCAGCCATAGACGCCCCACCAGGACGGCAGCCAGTTGGTGAAGTTGGGCAGGATGGACGAGAAGATGGCGCCGATGCCGGCGGCGATGAAGGCGTTGACGTGCCAGCCGCCCTGGAAACGGAACTCGCCGTCCTCGCGATAAAGCGCCTCGACGTCGACCTCGCCCTTCCGGATCAGGTAGTAGTCGACCATCATCACGCCGAAGATCGGCCCCATTGTCGCGCCGATGATGTTGACGAAGGAAGCGGCACTGCCTTCCCACGGCGCGAAGGGGTAAAGCAGCAGGGCAATCACAGCCGCGATATAGCCGCCCTTCTTGAAGTCGATCTGCCTGGGGAAGACGTTGGAGAAGTCGAAGGCCGGCGAGACGAAGTTTGCCACCACGTTGATGCCGAGGGTTGCCACGGCAAAGGTCAGGGCTGCGAGCGCTGCCAGGAACCAGCTGTCGAATTTCGCCGAGATCTGGTCGGGATGCAGCAGCACTTCGCCATAGACATCAAAGGCGGCAATGGTGGTGACGCCGGCGACCAGCGAGAACAGGATCAGGTTGATCGGCAGGCCCCAGATGTTGCCCTTGCGCAGCGATGCCTTGTCCGGCGCGTAACGGGCGAAATCGCAGAAGTTGAGATAGAGCGCCGAGAAATAGGTGACCCAGATCGCCGCCACCGCAAACAGCGAGGTCCACGATCCCGGCGTGCCGGGCACGCCCGCGTCCTTCGTCTTGTCCAGCAGCACGTCCATCGGGATATCGCTGGTGAAGGCAAATCTCCCGGATTTCACGCAGAGATAGATCGCCAGGACCAGCATCATCACCCAAACCGCGGGGCCGGCCCAGTCCTGGAAGCGGCGCACCGTTTCCATGCCGTTCTGGATGATCAGCAGTTGCAGCCCCCAGATGACCACGAAGCAGATCACCTCCAGGCCGGTATGGCCGAGGAAATGCGTGCTGGCGTTGAAATCGGCGAACCATTGCGTGCGGATCAGCAGCGCCACGATCGCGCCCGAGGCGGCGGCCGTCTGCGCGCCGTACCAGAAGCAGGCGACGATGGCGCGCACCAGTGCCGGTATGTTGGCACCCCAGATGCCGAAAGAGGCGCGGGCAAGCACGGGGTAGGGCACGCCGGTCTTGACGCCGGCATAGCCGACCATGTTCATCAGCACATAGATGATCAGCGAGCCGATACCGATGGCGATGATGAAGTTGACGAAGCCGCCGCAGAACAGAAACAGGCTGGCGGCAAGATAGTAGCCCCAAAGGCTGTGGACGTCCGACGTCCAGACGTTGAAGATCGAGAATGGTCCCCAGTTTCGAACTTTGGCCGGAGCCAGATCCTCGTTGTACAGATCAGGTGAAGCACCCTGTATCGTCATGGCAATGTTCCCCTTTTGCAGCACGCGCCCTCACGCGTTGACCGCGTGCAGGTTAAGCCTGCCGCAGGGGAACCGACAAGCAACCTATTTGCCGGCTTTGGCCTTAAAGATATTCAATGAGAACTGCGATTATCGATGCAAGGCGATGGTGGGTCATCGCTGAACCTGGCACGGATGATTCGAAGTTCGACGCTGGGCTTCCAATGTGAAGCGGTGGCTGCCGACATCTTCAGTAGGGGGCCCTAAGCGATGGCCATCACCTGCTTGTGGTCCGCGACTTCAGCGAGCAGCCAATCCTGAAACAGGCCGGTGCCTGGTTTGTTGCCGATGCTGCGACGCTGATGCAGGTAAATGCCGGCCGGATAGGTGTGACGGACATGGAACGGCGCGACCAGTTTACCTTGCTGTAGAAAATCTTGCGCCATGATCGTGTCCGCAAGCGCTATTCCGGCGCCATTGATCGCTTCGCGCATGATGAGCGTACAATCATCCAGTGTTGTGCTGGATTTCGGCGTCGTTTCCAGAACGCCTTCCTGCTCCAGCCAACGCTTCCATCTCATGGTTTCGCATTCGTGGATCAGGTGATGATTGACCAGATCGGCCGGCGATCGCAGCGGCACAGGCCCCTCCAAAAGCGAAGGCGCACAGACCGGGGTCAAAAGCAGCGGGATCAGCAGCGTCAAAGCCGGGCCGGCCTTGTAGACGAACTCGTCGACAATGGCCAAATCGAAGTTGGCGCGCTTGCCTGAAGTGGAGATCTCCAGATCCACCGACGGATGCAACCGGCGAAAGTTCGGCAACCGGTCCGCCAGCCAAAGGTTCAGAACGGTGGGCACGCACAAGACCCGGACCCGTTGGATCTTGCCGTGGCGCGACCCCTCGGACAGGCTGACGTCATCGGTGGCGCGCCAGATGGCTTCGAACGCCTCCGAGAGGCTGCGCGCATAGTAGGAGCCCCTGATGGTTGGCGTTATCTGGCGAAAACCGCGTTCGAACAGGTCCTGGCCAAGATTTCGTTCAAGCGCGCGGATGTGGCGGCTGACAGCCGAGGGTGTCAGATGCAGTTCTTCCGCCGCGTCCTTGACGCTGCCGAGGCGAGCGGCGGCCTCGAAAGCGCGCATGCCATTGAGTGAGGGAAGGGCCATTGGACGATCATGAATCGTCAGTTGAGTTTTTGTCAATCGACATGGGCAGAATTCGCGTTTGATCGCCTGCCCCGTTAGGGGATACCCAGAAGACAAGAGCAATTAAGTCGTCTCAAGAAAGCGACTGTTTGGGAACACCGGCACCATACCATCGACGGCTGAGACCGGCTTGACCAGTCTCACCGGTGGAGAGCGAAGCTATGCTCGGTATCGCCGCAATTGGAGAGAGCGCCAGCCTATGCCTCAATCGCCAGCGCCGGTCTTCGAAGCTGCGGAGGAGATTTCCGCGGAAACCTCCGTCGTCGTGATTTTGCAAACTGCCCAACCAGGCTTTGGTCCCCGGGCAGCGGCTCTGGACGCTGAGATGAGCGGGATCGTGTCACGTGCTTGCTCCGACCCGGCCGCCTTGGCCGAATCCGGCACCTGCATCGATCTCATCGCCCCGCAAACAGTATCGACCAAGCGTGTGGTCGTCCTGGCCTTGGGCAAAGCTGAAGCCGTAACCGCCCTGTCATTGGCGCGCGCCGGCGGTCTGCTTGCCGCGCATCTGGAGGGAAAGGGGGAATGCGCGGCTACCCTGGTTTTGGACCCCATCGCCGGCGTTGACCTGTCCGGCGCCGAAATCCTGGCCCGTGTCGCGCTTGGCATGCGGCTGCGCCGCTATCGTTTCGACATGCGCAACCGGCGGCAAGGCGCGGGGGCGGATCGAACCTTGCGGGTGAAACTGGTCGGGGCCGGCGGCCCGGATCTAACCGCGGCGCTGGCGCGGATCAATGCCATCGCCGACGGCGTGGAATATGCACGCACCCTGGTCAACCTGCCGCCAAACCATCTCCATCCCGACAATTTTCACGATCATCTTGAGCCCCTGCGTGAAGCCGGCATCGACATCGAAATGCTTGATGCCGCGCAACTGAAGGATCTCGGCATGAACGCGCTCCTGGCCGTTGGGTCGGGCTCGGCGCGTCCGCCACGGGTCGCTGTCCTGCGCTACCGCGGCAAGGGTGCTCCCGCCCAACCACTCGCTTTCGTCGGCAAAGGCGTCTGCTTCGATTCGGGAGGCCTCTGCATCAAGGGCGGAGCGCAGATGTTCGACATGAAAGCCGACATGGGCGGAGCGGCGGCTGTGGTCGGCCTGCTGATCGCGCTCGCCCGGCAAGGCAGCCCGGTACACGTTGTCGGTGTTCTCGGCATCGCCGAGAACATGCCATCGGGCACCGCGCTCAAACCGCGCGACATCATCACCACGGCCTCGGGACAGACAGTGGAAGTGTTCGACACGGATGCGGAGGGACGCCTGCTTCTGGCCGACTGCCTCTACTATGCAGCCACGCGCTTCAACCCTTCTGTGATCGTCGATCTGGCGACGCTGACCTATTCGGTGACGCGTGGCCTGGGGTCGATATTCGCAGGCCTATTCAGCACCGACGATGCCATCGCTTCACAGATGATCGCGGCCGGAGAAACGGTCGGCGAGCGGTTCTGGCGGCTGCCGCTCGACCGGGCCTATGATGAGGGTCTGCAATCGCCGTTCGCGGACCTCAGGCATCATGCCAAGGACATGGAAGACGGCGACGCTCCCTATGCGGCGGCCTTCCTGCGTCACTTCACGGAAGACCGCCCCTGGGTGCATCTCGACATCGCCAGCAAGGAACTGACCGACACCGATCGGCCTCTGGGCAGGCAAGGCGCCACGGCATTTGGCGTGCAGATGCTGGAAGAGTGGGTGCAGGTCACCCGCAACATGAGTTAGGGCGCCTGCCGTCACGGACAAATACAAGATGCCTTCAACCGCACTGGGAACTGGGATGTCATCTGAGATCATAGGCATGGAAGGACGGGCCGCTTTCGGCGCCTACGAGACCTGGTATCGGGTCACCGGTGAACTCGGTGGCGAAAAGGCGCCTGTGGTGATCCTGCATGGCGGCCCGGGCGTCGCTCACAACTATGTCGATGCCTACAAGCTTCTTGCGCGCAGGGATCGCGCCGTCATCCACTACGACCAGTTGGGCTGCGGCAATTCCACCTTGCTGCCTGAGAAAGGCGCCGATTTCTGGACACCTGGGCTGTTCATCGACGAGCTTGAAAACCTGGTCGACCATCTCGGCATTCGGACGGGCTTCCACGTGCTCGGCCAGAGCTGGGGCGGCATGCTGGGCGCCGAATATGCCGTGACGCGGCCGCAGGGCCTGAAGTCGCTGACCATCGCCAACTCGCCGGCTTCCATGAAACTGTGGGTCGAAGAGGCCAACCGGTTGCGTGCGGACCTACCCGCGGACGTGCAGGAGACACTGACCCGACACGAGCAAGCCGGCACGACAAACGATGCGGCGTACCAGGCGGCGACGATGGTGTTCTACGAGCGGCATGTCTGCCAGGTCGTGCCTTTCCCGTCCGAAGTCACGGAAAGTTTCGCCCAGGTCGTGCGCAATCCGGCCGTCTATAATCTGATGAATGGGCCAAACGAGTTCCACGTCATCGGAACGCTGAAGAACTGGAGCATCGTCGACCGTCTGCCGGCCATCGATGTTCCCACTCTGATCATCTCCGGACGTCACGACGAGGCCACGCCCGCGACCGTGCAACCCTACAAGGACGGCATCAAGGGGTCTCGCTGGGAGATATTCGAGCATTCCAGCCACATGCCGCATGTCGAAGAGCAAGATGCGTGCATGCGGGTGGTGGGAGACTTCCTGGACCACAACGACAATTGAAGAAAAGGGGAATGAAGACATGAAGAAACTGCTTCTGGCGGCAACAGCCGCGGCATTGCTGGCCGGTACATGGCTGGCCCCGGCACAGGCCGAATATCTCAAGGAGCACCGAGGCGGCACCATCCGCCTGCTGGCCCGCTCCGCGGCCGGAACGCTCGATCCGCACATCAATTACACGGACCAGGGCTGGCAGATGTACCAGCCGATCTATGACGGCCTGGTAGCCTTCCGCAAGGCCGAGGGTATGGACGGCTTCACCATCGTTCCCGATCTGGCCGAGGCGTTGCCGCAGGTCAGCAATGACGGCAAGACCTTCACCTTCAAGCTGCGCAAGGGCATCAAGTTCTCCAGCGGCCACGATCTTGGCGTGAAGGACGTCGTCGCTTCCTTCCAGCGCATCTTCAAGGTTTCCGGGCCCACCTCCGGCACGTTCTATGCCGGCATCGTCGGCGCGGACAAATGCCTGGCCGACACCAAGAGCTGCACGCTGGAAGGCGGCGTTGTCGGCGACGAAGCGGCCGGCACCATCACCATCAACATCACCAAGCCGGATGCCGAGCTGCTCTACAAGCTGGCATTGCCGCATGCCGTGGTCCTGCCGGCGGACACGCCCGCCGAAGACATGGGTTCCAAGCCCATTCCCAGCACCGGCGCGTACATGATCTCCGCCTTCGACCCGAACAAGGGCATGACGGTTTCCCGCAACCCCAATTTCAAGCAGTGGAGCGAAGAAGCCCAGCCGGACGGCTATCCGGATGTCGTCCAATATGATTTCGGCCTGTCCGAAGAGGCAGCCGTCACCGCGATCCAGAACGGCGAAGCGGACTGGATGTTCGACGCTCTGCCCAGCGATCGCCTGGGCGAACTGGGCAGCAAGTCCATGGACCAGCTGCACATCTCACCGCTTTCGGCTTGGTGGTACGCGCCGCTGAACAACCGTCTCGCACCCTTCGACAATGAAAAAGCCCGCCAGGCCGTTGCCTATGCGATCGATCGCAACACGCTGGTCAAGCTGTTCGGCGGCAAGGTGCTGGCCTCGCCGGTCTGTCAGGTCCTGCCCCCGGACTTCCCCGGCCATGAAGACTATTGCCCCTTCACCAAGAATCCGGGCGCCAAATGGTCGGCTCCTGATCTCGACAAGGCAAAGCAGCTCGTCGAGGACTCCGGCACCAAGGGCCAGAAGGTGACGGTCATCGTCGAGGACACCGCCATTTCGCGGTCCATCGGCGTCTATCTGCAGAGCGTTCTGACCAGCATCGGCTATGTCGCCGACGTCAAGCCGATCTCGTCCAATATCCAGTTCACCTACATTCAGAACACCAACAACAAGGTGCAGATGTCCGTTACCCAATGGTACAAGGACTATCCTGCGGCTTCGGACTTCCTGAACATCCTGTTCAGCTGCGCCTCCTTCCGTGAAGGTTCGGATGCCTCGATCAACATCGCCGGCTTCTGCGACAAGGAAATCGACGCCAAGATGCAAAAGGCATTGGACCTCGGCGTCACCGATCAGAAAGCCGCCGACAAAATGTGGGCTGAAATCGACAGGCAGGTCACCGACAAGGCACCTGCCGTCGGCCTCTTCACGCCGAAGCGGCTTGACTTTGTCAGCAAACGTCTTGGCAATTTCAAGTTCAACCGTCAGTTCAACTGGATGATCACCCAATCCTGGGTGCAGTGATGGCCTGGGTGCAGTAACGAACCGCGGAGGGGCACGTCCGTGTCGAACCTAGCTGTCGCCGCGCCGCGCAAGACGCGAGGGCCCTGGGCCGTCGCGTTTGCGAAGCTGGCAAGGGACAGGGCTGCCATGGCCTCGCTGGCCGTGTTCCTCCTCATCGTCCTTGCCTGCCTCAGTGCGCCTCTTTATGCAAAATGGGCAGGCGTGGACCCCTTCGCCTCGACGCTCGACGCCGTCGTCCAGATCGACGGTGCCGACGTTCCGGTGATGGAACAGTCGACGGAAGGGCTGGGGCTTGGCTACACACCGCTCGGCCCGACCTGGCGGCTGGGCAATTATTTCCTCGGCGCCGACAGCCAGGGGCGCGATGTCATGGCCAGGATGCTCTATGGCGGGCTGAGCTCGTTGCTGATCTCCGGAGCAGCCACCATCTTCACCCTGATCCTGGGCACGGCGGCGGGATTGATCGCCGGCTATTTCGGCGGCGTCACCGACACGGTGCTGTCGCGCTTCCTCGACATACTGTGGGCGTTCCCGATCTATCTGCTGGCGATTTCGCTCTCCATCGTCACCATCGCGCATGGCATCACGATCGGACCGATCCAGATCGAGTCCGGCAGTCTGTGGCTGCCTGTCATCATCATCGGCATCGTCTACGTGCCCTACGTGGCCCGCCCAATACGCGGGCAGGTTATGGCGCTGCGCAAAAGCGAGTTCGTGCTGGCCGCGATCAATCTGGGCGTGCCGGGGTGGCGCATCCTGTGGCGCGACATCCTGCCCAACGTCACCACCACGCTAATCGTCTTCGTGCCGCTGATGATGGCGCTGAACATGCTTACCGAATCAGCCCTTTCCTTCCTTTCGATCGGCGTGCAGCCGCCGGCCGCGAGCTGGGGCACCATCATCCAGGACGGACAGGCGCTGCTTTACACCAGGCCTTTGGTGGCGCTGGTGCCGGGCCTGGCGATCGCGGTTTCCGTCATGGCGCTCAATGTCTTTGGCGACGGCCTGCGCGACGCGCTCGATCCGCGCTCCAAGGTTCGGCTGGGGCGCGACTGATGATCTACGCTATCCTGCGCCGGTTCGGCCAGATGCTGTTCGTGATGTTCGGCATCTCGGTCATCGTCTTCCTGATTTTCTTCGCAACGCCGGGCGCCGACCCGGCTGCGCGCATCGCCGGCCGCAATGCATCGCCCGAAGTGCTGGAGGCGGTACGCCACAGCTTCGGCTTCGACCGGCCGCTCTACGTGCAATATGTGACGATGATGGAGAAGATCTTCGTCACCGGCGATCTGACCTCCTTCGTCAATCGTGGCTGGAAGGTGGTGCCGGCGGTCATGGATTCGATCCCGGTCACGCTCTCGCTGGTGTTCGGAGCGGCGATCCTGTGGGTGGTGGTCTCCATCATCATCGGCATCGCCGCCGCCGCCACGCGCGGCAGCTGGCTGGACAAGCTGCTGATGGCGCTAGGGCTGCTCGGCATTTCCATGCCGGTCTACTGGCTGGGCGAGGTGATGAACCTGATCACCCAGAGCCGCTACCACGACAGCTGGGCGTTCTCCTGGGTGCCGCCGCTCGGCTACAAGAATTTCTCCGACGATCCGAAGGGCTGGTTCCTGACCCTGGTCATTCCGTGGATCACACTGTCCATTCTCTATATCGGTATTTACGGGCGCGTGCTGCGCGCGGCAATCATCGAATCCCTGCAGGAAGACTATATCCGCACGGCCCGGGCCAAGGGGCTGTCGGAGACCCGCATCCTGCTGCGCCATGCCTTGCGCACGTCGCTCATCGCATTCGTCACTCTGTTCGGCCTGGATTTCGGCGCTCTGGTCGGAGGCTCGGCCTTGCTGACGGAGGTGGTGTTCGGGCTGCACGGCATCGGCAAGCTCACTTACGACGCTCTGCAGAATCTCGATCTGCCGATGATCATGGCGACGGTGATGTACGCGTCCATGTTCGTGGTCATCGCCAATGCGGTCGTCGATTTCGTCTACATCCTTCTCGATCCGCGCCTGAGGACATCATGATACTGTCGGTGCGCGACCTCAGAGTTTCCTTCCGCACAAATGATGGCCTGGTGCGGGCCATCGATGGCGTTTCCTTCGACCTTAAGGAGAGCGAAATCCTCGGCGTCGTCGGTGAGTCCGGTTCCGGCAAGACCGTGTCGCTGCTGGCCGTCATGGGTCTCATCACCGATCCCAACGCCACCATCGAAGGGTCGATCCGCTACAAAGGCCGCGAACTCGTGGGACTGCCCGCGCGCGAGCTCAGGCGCCTGCGCGGCAACGAGATCGCGATGATCTTTCAGGATCCGATGACCGCGCTGACGCCTGTCTACACGATCGGCTGGCAGATCGCCGAACAGATCCGCGCGCATCGCAGCATCAGCAAGTCCAAGGCGATGGAGCGCGTAGAAGAATTGCTGGCCGAGGTGAATTTTCCCAACCCGCACGAGGCGATGTCGCGCTATCCGCACCAACTGTCCGGAGGCATGCGTCAACGGGCGGTGATCGCAATGGCTTTGTCCTGCAATCCCGCGCTTCTGGTGGCTGACGAACCGACCACGGCGCTCGACGTCACCGTGCAGGCCGGCATTCTCGATCTGGTGCGCAAGCTGCGCGCGACGCACAAGTCGGCGGTCGTCTTCATCACACATGACATGGGCGTGGTCTCCGAACTCGCCGACCGGGTCATGGTCATGTATGCCGGCCGCGTGGTGGAGCGCGGCAGTCGCATGGAACTGTTTTCCGATCCGCGACACCCCTATACGCGCGCGCTGCTGGGTTCAATCCCGCCGCTGACCGGCGAAAAACCACGGCGCTTGCCGGCCATTCCCGGTTCGCCGCCGTCATTGCTGCGATTGCCGCAGGGCTGCGCGTTCGGTCCGCGGTGCCCGGTTCACTACGAGCCCTGCGAGGCCGGCAAGCCCGACCTCGGGAGCGGCACCCATGCCGCGGCATGCTTCAGGGTGGCACAGGCATGAGCGGACCGATGATCGACAAGAACCGCCCAATCCTCGAGACGCGTTCGCTGGGCAAGCGCTTTTCCATCGGGAGCCGTTTTTCCGCCGAAGGCAAGCGAACCGTTCATGCGGTCGACAATGTTTCCCTGACCGTGTGGCGCGGCGAGACGGTCGGGCTGGTCGGCGAATCCGGATGCGGCAAGTCCACGCTGGCGCGTTGCCTGGTGAGGCTCTACGACATATCGGACGGCGAGCTTCTGTTCGAAGGCAACGACATCACCTCCAAGTCGCTGTCCGAACTCAGGCCGCTGCGGCGCCGCCTGCAAATGGTTTTCCAGGACCCGTCGGCGTCGCTCAATCCGCGCCGGCGCGTCGGCGACCTGGTGGCCGAGCCGCTGCGCATCCATGGCAGGCTCTCGTCGAGCGAGATCACCAAACGCGTGGCGGAACTGTTCGACCTTGTCGGCTTGCTGCCGGATCACGTCATGCGGTTTCCGCACGAATTTTCCGGCGGACAACGCCAGCGCGTCGGCATCGCGCGGGCTATTGCATTGAATCCGGACCTCGTGGTCCTGGACGAACCCGTCTCCGCGCTCGACGTGTCGGTGCAGGCACAAATCGTCAACCTGCTTGCCGATCTGCAGGAGAAGCTCAATCTCACGTACATCTTCATCGCCCACGACCTGTCGGTGGTGCGCCAGGTGTCGACCCGCATAGCGGTCATGTATCTCGGCTCGATCGTCGAAGAAGGGCCGGCGGAAGACGTGTTTGCAGCACCGGCCCATCCCTATAGCCAGGCGCTGATTTCGGCGGTTCCCGTCGTGGAGACGACGCCGGGTGGGACGCGCAAGCGCATCATCCTCACCGGCGACGTACCGAGCCCGCTCAACCCTCCATCCGGCTGCCGTTTCCATCCCCGATGCCCGATCGCGGCGGAGCGCTGCCGTTCGGAGCGGCCACAGTTACGGGAATACCGGCCCGGTCGCAAAGTCGCCTGCCACTTCCCGACGACGTAGGCGACACTCACCACCGCACGGGTGATCGCCTTCGCCTGACAGATTTCTAAAAGATTCCATTTTTATCTGGAACCAACCGGCTGTTGTCGCGTTTGGGGGGGTTCGATCGAGCGCATTGCGGTCGACCGGGAGGAAACGATGGATCAATTGCATTTCTTTTCGCCCGTGCGGATTTCGCGCGGGCAGGGACACCCTGTAGAAAAAATCGATAGTGTTGCCGAAGCCATGATGTTCTTGCGGAAATGGCCGACAGGACGGCGCGGTCCGGTTTATCAGTGCGCGCTGAATTGTTGCTCGGCCGCCTTGTCGGGTCAGATGTCGGCCGAGGAAGCAAGGAAAGCGTTCACCGGCTTTGCCCGCATCACGCGTCTTCTCGACGATGACATGGCGTTGCCGGTGCCCGGCGAAAGCAAGGCAAGCGTGCACGCGCTGCGGCGATAGGCTGTTGTCCTGACGGTCCTACAAGGTCTCGCGCTGCAGCGGGGCGGGCTCTCGTTGTGCAATGCGCTCGGTCTGGCAGGTCGAAAGTTCGTCCTGCGTGGCACACTTTCACAGCGGACGCTCGTCGTTCATGCTTACTTCAGTCACGAGCTTGCGGCGAAGCGCCATCGTGTAGTCGTCTGGCCCCTTCGGCGTCATGACGAAGGCCTGGGAACCGCCAATGACCGATCTGGCAAAATAGGATGCCAGAGGTTCGTCGGGATTCTCATCCTCCGTCGGGATGGCGATTGCATTGATCGTATATCCCTTGGCTATGGCGTTCGACCTGCTCGGCTGGACGGGAAGCCCGTCGTTGTTCTCGCCATTGGAGGAGATATCGATGACTTTCTTGGCCGCCTTTCCCGGAAACTGGTCGAGCAGGAGACTGCCGATGTCGATAGCCGAGGAAACGGATGTTCCGCCTCGCCCTCTGCGGATGAAGCCGGTATCGCCTTTCCTGCTGATCACCGCAGCCGCCGCTTTGGCATCTTCCAGTCCGCAGATGCTTGTCCACGGCAGCACGACGCGTGCGTGTCCGGGGCTCGACCATTCAAAATAGGCAACGCCGATGCAGCCGACATAATTCCGGCTGATGGCGGCGATGATCTCTGGCGAGGTGAGTGCCGCGGCATGTCCCTCGCGTTGCATATCGGCGATCTTCGGATCGATCGACGACGAGAAATCGACCGCGAACACGATAGCGACGTCAACGTTCGCGGCATGGGCAGAGATCGCCCAAAACAGCGAAGCTGCAAGTATCCCTGTCACTCTCGAGATTGAACCGGCCGGCGTCAGAATGCCCCAACCTGTCGTCCGTACCCGTTCGCGAAAGGATAGGGGGCCGGCGTCCTGATGATACACGCTGCCAAACATGTCATTCTCCATCTCGACATCCGGTCGTTTCAAAAGCGAGCTCAACATGTGGAAATCTGGCGGAGCGCCTTGGTACCCACGCCGAACAGCAGCAGATCGGCCTTGGTCCACAAGAGATAACAGCCGAGCAAGGTCAGTGGCATGGCGAGGGCCGCGAAGGAGCCGCCCGACCAGACCTCAGGCAAAGCACGGCCGAGGGCCACTGTCGTCGCCAGCATTGCAGGCAACCGGCTGGCGAGCACCGCACTGCGGAACGGATCGGGCCAAGCGGCCGGCCACATCGGAATTGGCGTGCCGGGCCTGTGGAAGGTGCTGCCGAATTTGCCGAGCGCATGCAGCAGGCCGGAGGTCGCCGCAAGCAATGGATCGCCGAGCAGCAACAGGGCAATGCCGAGCCCGATCGCCCCCAGGCCCGACAGGAAGTCGCCCAGACGGTTGAGGGCAGGATCGGGAGCATCCGGCCTTGCCCAGGCCCGGTGATAGGCCTCGCCGCCCCAGAAGAAGACCAGGGTGGTCAAGGTCAGCGCAACAGTGCCATGGCTGCCAGCGAAATATTCGATCACCGCCATGGTGACGCTGCTTCCCTCATGCAAGCCGACCGGCGCGGTGGCAATCTGGATGGCGAGACCGACAATGAGGCCGAGCGCGTTACCGCTGTTGTAATAGCCGCCCGGTCCCTTCATGCGGGCGCGAAGCGCCGATACCAAATGTGCGATAGGAAGAAGGATCGTCCGCGCGTCCATCACTGCGCCCCCACGACAAGTCCTGCCGCCATCGGCAAGGCCACCGCCGCCTGGCTGATCGACGCCACTGGCCCCGTGTCGGGCGGCAGCCGGGGCCGGAATAGGTTTCGCATCACCGGCAAGGGTCATCACATTCCTCCACTGGACCTGAATTGTTGGGGTGACGATCGCCTGCCCAATTTGCGGCGGCAGTTGCAAAGGCAGGGGCCCCGTCGAAGGGTTGAACCGAAGCGGTTCGCAAGGACGTGCGTGCCTGCGGCGCTCGGTTCGACAGTGCCACGGACAGGATCGCACCCAGAATGATGGCGGCACCCAATGCGCTCGCAGACGAGCTCCGCTCGCCGAGAAAGATCGCCGCGCCCAGCGCCCCGAAAACGCTTTCTGCGCTGACGATCACGGCGGCGTGGCTGGCCGGCGTAAAGCGGAGGGCAACCGTCTGTATGCCGAAAGCAATCGCAGTGGAGAACACGCCGAGGATCGCCAGTTCCGGGCCGGCTGCGAATGCGGCGGCCAACGACAGATTGCCTTGCATTGCGCCGAGCGGCAGGGCGAAGGCTGCGGCGCCGAAGAACTGTGTCGCGGCTGCGGTGAACGGCCGCGCATGCACCTGCATGTGCCGGCCCAGCTCGACTGCCCAGAGCGCATAGCAGGCAGCCGAGAGGACAGCGGTGAGATCGCCACTGCTGAACCCGGCAATCCCATCCGACAACAGCAGGGCTCCAACAACGGTCAGCCCGGCGGCGACCGTGAGACTCGCTGTCGGACGTTCGCCTACGAGAAACCAGGCGGCCAGCGGTGTCATTACCGTTGCCGTGCTGACCAGGAAGCTCGCATTGGTGACGGAGGCGCCGAGATAGCAAAGCTGCTGGAGCGTGATGGAGATGGCAAACAGCGCGCACACCTTGGCCAAGCTGGAAAAATAGTCCGGCCCGAGCGGAAGCCGCCTCTCCATCAAGACAAAGGGCAACACAAGCAGGCCGCCGATCAGGCAGCGCAGACCCACCGCACTCAGCGCGTCGAGATGCACAAGCACCATCTTTTGCGAGACATTGCCGAAGCCCCACAAAGCGGCTGCGAATAGCAGCAGCAAATTGGCTCTTGTCCTGGACACGCGTCCCCCTCGAACCAAGCCTTTCGTTGACTTGGTCACCTTAATTTAGCAAAGCCTAAACAGCCTGCCGTTACGGCAGCGCTTGAGCGCGAAGGCCGACTGTTGCGAAGCGTTAGTTTTGAGTTAGGATTTCGTCAGGCTGGGATAGCAAATGCAAAGTGAGGATAGGGGCGCTGCAAATAGAATCTCACTCTTCGGCGGTTTCCGGATTGAAAATGAAACGACCGGTCCGCTTCGGCTGACCGGGAAACGAGGGCCGGCAATCATCGCCTATCTGGCCCGGTGTCCGGGCATGGCGGCGACGCGGGAGAGGCTGGCTGACCTCCTATGGGGCGACAGCGACGGCGAACATTCGCGCAACAGCCTTCGGCAAGCCCTCAGTGTCCTGCGCCAGGATCTGGCGCGAGAAGGGGTGGATCTCATCCATTCCAGCGGTGAGCTGATCGCCCTGAGGCCAGAGGCCTTTCAAGTCGACGTGGAGAAGTTCGAAACGGGTCTCTCGGCCCGTTCCGCTCAGGACCTCGCGAAGGCCTTGGCGAACTACACCGGGCCCTTCCTCGACGGGCTTTATCTGGGAAGCAATGCGTTCGATGACTGGATCACATCGGAACGCGACAGGCTGCTCGGCCGCGCGCTTGAGTCCTTCGAAAAACTGGCCCGTCTCGTCGACCCTGATGCCGGGCTGATCCTGGCCGATCGTATTGTGACCATGGAACCGACACGGGAAGAATCCTATCGGCTCAAGATGGAATTGCTGCTCGCATGTGGCCATCGCGACAGGGCAATCAAGACATACGAAGCTTGCAGAAGCATGCTGAAGAAGGAGTTCGGCGTCGAAGCCGGCCCTGAAACGCGGGCGCTTTGGCAATCTCTGTTGCTTGCCGCCAATGACGCTTCAAATGTGCAGTCGACAAGTGGTGTTCCGGCCAGCCAGCGCCTCGGGCGTCCGTCCATCAGCGTTGCCGACTTCGTCAATCTGACTGGAAAGCAAGGCGACGACTTTTTCGCCAAGGGACTTGTCCAGGACATCACGACAGCCCTCTCCGAAGTGGCCGACTATGTCGTGCTCGCCGCGCTTCCGCCCGAAAAGAGCGGTCCGGGCGAAGAAGCCAAGGCGCCAGGAATACTCCGGGCGCGATATATGCTCAGCGGCAGCGTCCAGAGATCCGGCAATGGGTTGAGGGTGAATGTCCAGCTCGTCGATGCCGCCGGCGGCCACCATGTCTGGGCCCAGAAGTTCGACGGCCACTCCGAGAACGCGCTCGAATTCCAGGACAGGATCGCACAGTCTGTTGTTCTTGCCGTGATCCTCGAACTTCAACTGACCAACTGGAAGGTTCGAGACAAAAGCCCGCCGGGTACCCCTGAAGTGCGCAGGCTGGTCAACGAAGCTCTCATGAAATATTTTGAGATGACTCGGGACTCACTTTTGGTCGGGATAGAGCTTGCCGAGAAGGCCTTCTCGCTAGGTCCCGACAACGCCCGTGCAAAGCGGACGCTCTCGATCGTAATATCCATGGGCGTGGCGTTTGGTGCGCTGCCTCGGGAGCGAGGGGTGATCGAGCGTGCGGTCGAGCTTGCGGAAGCCGCGGTGCGGGCGGTACCGGACGATGAAATTGCCCGATGTATCTTGTCGTTCGCCCTCGAAAGTTGCGGTCGTATCGACGAGGCGATCGCCGAATGCCGCCACGCGATCAGCCTCAACCCGAGCTACCCGACTGGCCACGGCGATATTTCGATGCTCTTTGCATTGCGCGGACAGGTCGACGAAGCGGTGCGTGAGGCCAACGAAGCAATCCGGCTCGGAACGCACGATGTCATCGACTTCTGGCGCCACCACGGCCTGGTTGTGGCGCTCTTCGCTGGCGGAGACAACCAGCGGGCGCTCGAAGCCGCCCGCAAAGTGGTCAGGACAAAGCCGGGCTTCGTTCGCGGCGCCCTTTATTGGGCCGCGACCGCGTCGGCCACCGGAAACAACGAAGAAGCGTCCCGGGCCATCCACCATTGCCTGTCACAACTTCCGCATCTCAATCTGAGCAATGTCTGCCCTGGCTTTGTGCCGCGCTATGTGAAGGATCATCACCATTCCCGGTTCCTTGAGATGCTGTCGAGGGCTGGCCTTCCCAGTTCCTAGACACAGTCCAGGCCACGTCCTTAGCTCAAGCGCCCAGATATAGGTCCAAGGTAGCAGGCCGTCTATCTGGCTGTTCGGATGGCGGTTGAAGTCCCTGGTGAGCACGTCGGCGAGATAGCCGAGTGGGTCGACGTCATTGAGTTTGCAGATTGCGAGGCTCACATTAGATTGTGATAAAATAGGTGTTGGAGGATTTTCCGGCCGCGCCAATGGCGCGGCTTGGGACCCCGACCTAAGAACGGCAGCAATGAGAAACTGATGATCTTGGCATGAGACACCATCGCCCAACAGAACGGCGCGTTACTATCAGACGAGATGTATCGTCATAAAATGGTCAGCCGTTCACCGAGTCCTTGAGAGCCTTTGCCGGCTGGAAGACGATCTTCTTCGATGCGGCGATCTTGATCGTGGCTCCAGTCGACGGGTTGCGGCCATCACGTGCTGGTTTGTTCTGTACCTTGAACTTGCCGAAGCCATTGAGGCTGATTTCCTCGCCCTTGGCAGCGGCTTCCGCAATGCCCTTCAACACATCCTCGACCACGGATTTCGCTTGGGTTTTCGACAGGCCGTGCGCGTCTGCAAGGCGTTCGGCAATATCGATCGTGTTTACAGCCATCGTTTCCATCCCTTCTGAATTGGTTCAACCGATTGGCCTTATGGCACAGGAAATTCCACACTGTCATCGGGGTCATGGAACGGAATCCGGTGCAAACCAACGCTCGAACCGGGAATTTCCACCACTCTGTCTCGAAAGTCCCGCAGCGCATGACCTCGGCATCAGACGCCCGGCGTGTAGACGACCCTTTCCCAGCAATGCCTCGCCGGTGTGAGGCGTAATTGCACATTCGGCCATGCTGTGGAGGATCAGGTGTGACGGGAATCGTCACGGCATTTGGCGGCTTGGAAGCCGCTGCCCTCAGCAATCAATTGGCCTTCGTAGCTGCCCAAGCTCGACGATCCCAGCTTCCCCGCTCCGATCTACGCGAGCTTGGTCGAGACCGACACCGGGGGCGACTTCTCGCTCATCTGGTCACGACGCGCCGCGGAGTGATCCGTCATGACAAAGCCCCGCCGCAAGGCGGGGCTTTGTCATGTTCAAGTCCGCCGATGCCTAAGCTCTGCCAGCATGAAGTCAAAAAAATGAGGATCCGAGGCCCAGGCGATGTTGACGCGGATGCCTGCCTTGGCAGGTTGGCGCTCCGGCGAAAACACGGTACCAGGTGCGATAAAAATCCCCTGGCGAGCGCCTTCCCGGGCGAGGGCGATGTCATCGACATAGTCGGGAAGCTCCAGATAGACGTAGTATCCACCTGTCGGCTCGGCAAAGAGCTTAAGACCCATCTTCTGAAGGCGGGGAACGACCGTCTCGGTGGCCTGCTGCACACGCTGCGCCAAACGCTTGAGGTGGCGCCGATAGTGACCTTCACTGATCAATCCATGGATCAACCGCTCAATGTGTCCTGAGCTGTTGACTGTCGTCAGCATCTTCAACTCGGCAAGGGAAGCGATAAGGTCGGGGCGCGCGGCGATATAGCCGCAGCGCAGGCTGGCCGACAACGTCTTGGCAAAGGTGCGCACGCAGATGACGTTCCGCAACTGGTCGAGAGGCGCAAGGCCAACGCCACGGACCGTCGGCAGGTCGACGAACGGGTCGTCCTCGACCACCAGCATGTCGCAGCGCGCGGCGATCGTCAGGATCGAGTGAGCCGTCGGCAGGTTGGTCGAGCTGCCGGTTGGATTGTGCGCAAGCGATTGTGTGAAGAACAGCTTCGGACGCTCGCGCTCGGCCTTGCCGGCGAGATCGTCGAGGTCCGGACCGGTCGGCGTCCGCTTCACGCCGATCATGCGGATCTGCGCCAGCTTCAGCTTGGCGAAAAGCGGGTAATAGCCGGGGTCGTCGACCAGCACGGTATCGCCGGCGACGAGGAAGCGGCGTATGATCAGGTCCAGTGCGTGGTTGGCGCCGAATGTCAGCAGGATCTGGTCCGGGCTCGCCTGCACCTCGCGCTCCATGAGGTCGAAGGCAAGGCGCTCGCGCAGCGCCGGCAGGCCCATCGCCGAACCATAGCCGTCACTGCTGGACCTCTGGTGCCGGCCGAGCAGTCCGAGATGGCGCCGCACTTCCGATTCCTCCATCCATGAGGCGGGCGGCCGCCCGTCACCGACGCGGATCGAAAAGCTCTCCTCCAACTGCGCATTGAGCAGCGAGGCGATGTCGACCGCTTCCGCGACATGGCGGGGACGCTCGCTCGGCGTCTGCCGGCGACGCTCGGCGACCATGAAGCCGGCGCCGGGCCGCGAAAACGCGATGCCCGCGGATACCAGCCGGTCATAGGCGTCGACGATGGTGTTCTTGGAAACGTCGAATTGCTCGGCGGCCTTGCGTATCGACGGAAGCTTGGCGCCGACGGCAATCGAGCCGGTCTCGATGCGCCTTCTGATCTCTGCCGCCACGGCCTCGGCGCGCGTCATCCCGGAACATCCTCCGATGGGCTGCGTGCCCTGATATGGACTGGTACAGTTTGTCGCTGTTTCCTGTAGCTGTACCTTGATAGATGGTATCAGTTAAACGATAGCTGCCTCAACGACAAGCATTCGCAGGGAGGCGATCGTGATGGTGGCTGTCCAGGACAGCGGTGTCGAGCCGCGGCTGAATTCCCGCATCGAGAAATTCCGCGACCTGTCGCCGGCCGATCGCCTGGCGACGGTCGGCGACGCCGCTCGTCTTGGGCAGGCGGATCGCGATGCCTTGCGCGGCGGCGTCCTGCCGCTCGATCTCGCCAACGGCATGATCGAGAATGTGGTCGGCACCTTCGAGATTCCGCTCGGCGTCGCCACCAACTTCACCATCAACGGTCGCGATTACCTCATCCCGATGGCGGTGGAAGAGCCGTCGGTGGTCGCCGCCGCCTCCTACATGGCGCGCATCGCCCGCGGTTGCGGCGGCTTCGAGACATCGAGCACCGCACCGATCATGCGGGCACAGGTGCAGGTACTCGGCCTGTCCGATCCGCACGGCGCACGCGCCAGGCTGCTGTCGGCCCGCGACCAGATCATCGCCGCCGCCAACGAGAAGGACCGGGTGCTGATCGGCCTCGGCGGCGGCTGCCGCGAGATTGAAGTGCAGGTGTTCGAGGAGACGCAAGTCGGACCGATGGTGGTGCTGCATCTGCTCGTCGACGTGCGCGACGCGATGGGCGCCAACACGGTCAATACCATGGCCGAGGCAGTCGCACCGATGATCGAGCGCATTTCGGGCGGCACCGTCCGGCTGCGCATCCTCTCCAACTTGGCCGACCTCAGGCTGGCGCGAGCGCGGGTGCGGCTGACGCCGAAGGCACTGGCGACGAAGGAGTTCACCGGCGAGCGTATCGTTGCCGGCATCGTCGAGGCCTGTTCGCTGGCGATCGTCGATCCTTACCGCGCGGCCACGCACAATAAGGGCATCATGAACGGCATCGATCCAGTCGTCGTCGCGACCGGCAACGACTGGCGGGCGATCGAGGCCGGCGCCCACGCCTGGGCGGCGCGCGGCGGCCGTTATACGTCGTTGAGCCGCTGGGAGATCGACGCCGCCGGAAACCTCGTGGGGACGCTGGAAATGCCGATGGCGCTGGGCATGGTCGGCGGCGCCACCAAGACGCACCCGGCCGCGCGCGCAGCGCTGAAACTCCTCGGCGTGACCACGGCGCAAGAGCTTGCCGAGGTCACCGTCGCGGTCGGGCTGGCGCAGAACATGGCGGCGCTCAGGGCGCTGGCCACCGAAGGCATCCAGCGCGGACACATGGCGCTGCATGCCCGCAACATCGCCATCGTGGCGGGCGCGAGCGGCGCGAATATCGATACGGTGGCAAAGGAACTTGCGGCGGATCACGATGTGCGCGTCGATCGCGCCAGGGAAATCCTGCTCAGACTGGGCAAAGAGAAGGCCTGAGCGGTGAGCGAGGCGGCCGCACACGGAAATCAGGCTCGGCTTTCCAGCCTGCTCAAAAGCCAGGAAGGCATCGTGCTGGTGCTGGCGGTGCTGGCCTTCGTGCTGTTCTCGTTGCTGCTGCCGTCCTTCTTCAGCCCCGGCAACATCCTAGCCCTGATCAGAAGCGTCTCGATTCTCGGCATCCTGGCGCTGGGAATGGCGCTGGTCGTCATCGCCAGGGGCATCGATGTCTCGATGATCGCAACGATGGTGGTGTCGGTGTCCTGGGCCTTCGTGATCGCCCGCTCGGGCTATTCGCTGGAATTCGCGCTGCTGATCGGCGCGCTGTTCGCGGTGGTCGCCGGCGTGCTGATCGGGATGCTGATCGCTTTCGGCGAGGTCGCGCCGATCTTCGCGACGCTTGCCGCCGGCTCCGTCATTTACGGCCTTGGCAGAACCTTCTTCTTCACGCTGGAGATGCAGAATGTGCCGCCGGGCGCCGAATGGTTCTCGCTGATCGGGCAGGGCCGCATCCTCGGCGTTCCGGTGACGGTGGTGATCTTTGCCATGCTTTGCCTGGCGCTGCATCTGGTGCTCAGCCGCACGCGGTTCGGCTGGCAGACCTATGCCATGGGCAACAATCCGGGCGCCGCCAGGATCACCGGCATTTCCAACCGGCCGATGATCGTCGCGCAGTATGCGATCAGCGCGCTGATCGCCTACGGGGCCGGGCTGGTGCTTGCCTCGTCGGCGTCGGCGATCAACGCCCGGCTTTTCAATTCGACGATGATCTACGACATCCTTCTGGTCGTCGTGTTGGGCGGCATCGGCCTGAATGGCGGCCACGGCAAGGTTCGCAACGTCATTCTGGGCACGATCTTCGTCGGCATCCTGCTCAACGGCATGACGATCATGAACATCGCCTACACGATCCAGAACCTGGTCAAGGGCGTGGTCCTGCTTCTGGCCATCGTCATCGACTCGCTCGTCAACCCGCGCGACGAGCAGACGTCCCAGCAAGGGGATCTCTGACCAATTTCAACGCCAAAATGCAATGGGAGGAAACCATGCGACTTCTGAAAACGACAACGTGGCTGGCCGCGGCCTGCATCGCGCTTGCCGGTATCGTCACCGCCAGCGCCCAGGACAAGGGCCTGGAAAACCCGCGCTCGACGACGTTCCACAAGACGCTGGAAGGCAAGAAGGTCGTCTTCCTGCCGCTGTCGATGGGTTTCGACCTGACCGAAGGCTGGGCGGCGGTGATGCGCCAGCAGGCCAAGCGCCTCAAGTATGATTTCGAGATCCGCGACCCCGCCTGGAGCACCGACGCGGGAACCCGCGCGCTGCAGTCGCTGATCAGCGAGAAGCCGGACCTGATCGTCGCGCACAATCCCGACATCCAGTCCTACGCCCGGTTGCTGGCTCAGGCGCAGGCCGCCGGCATCAAAGTTGTGCAGATCAACCTTGAATCGAACACCCAGACCGATTCGTATGTCGGCGCCGACTGGACCGAGATCGGCGAACAGGCGGCGCAGGCGGTGGTCGACAAATGCAGCCCCGGCAAGGGTGCTTCGACCAAGGTCGCTATCGACACCGGCGTGCCGACAGCGGCATCCGACGTGTTCCAACTCGACGGCATCTACCGTGTCTTGAACCAGCATCCCGACATCCAGGTCGTTTCGCAGCAGGCCACCGAATACAATCCGGAAAAGGCGCGCTCGATCATGGAGACCGTGCTGCAACAGCATCCGGATCTTTGCGGCGCCATCGGCATCTGGGACAATCAGGACACCGGCACGGCGTCTGCGATCCAGCAGGCCGGCAAGGGCGACCAGGTCTTCCTCGTCACAAGCGGCGGCGGCAACAAGGTCGGCTGCGAGAATGTCGAGAAGGGCCTGTTCAATCTCTACATCAGCTACAACGTGCCGCTGCAGGGCGAAATCCTGAATGCGGAGATCGCAAGGCTGCTGCTCTCCGACGGTACTGCCGGCGAGACCAAGACGCTCTATTTCAATCCGCTGACGCAGATCACCAAGGCCAATGTCAACCAGCGCAATTGCTGGACGCTGGACGATCTGAAGTAGGGAATCCTGACTTATGGCCACCAGCGATGCGCTTTCACGGCTGCGGTACCGGCTTTTGCCGGACCGCCTGTTCGGCGAATTGCTGACCAAGAGCTGGATCGACAACGTCATTCCGGCATTGGCGCTGGTGGTCACGATCCTCGTCATGACGTGGATCATCCCTGGCTATTTCTCGGTCGGCAACCTTACCGATCTCGCCCGCCAGGTGTCGGAATTCGGCCTGATCGCACTGGCGCTCACCATCGTCATCCTCTCGGGCGGCATCGACCTCTCGGTCGGCTCGATGTTCGCGCTATGCGTGCTTGCCGCCCTGGTATCGATGAACGTTGCCGGCCTGCCGGTCGGCGTGGCATTGATCGCGACGCTAGCCACGGGCCTCGTCTGCGGGCTGCTCAACGGGGTGCTGATCGGCTATCTCAGGCTGCGCGCCTTCATAACCACTCTGGTGACACTGGTCATCTACCGGGCGCTCTACGACATCATCTTTCCCCGGCTTGCCAGCGCGATCGTCGGCTCGATGCCGGTCTCCCCGACCTGGGACCTGATCGGCTTCGGCACCTTCTACGGCCTGCCCGTCTCCTTCGCCATTTTCGCCGTCATCGCCCTTGGCGCGCATATCGTCCTGTCAAGGCTAAGGCCAGGATGGCGGTTGCGCGCCGTCGGGGGTGCGCGCCGCTCCGCCTACAATGCCGGCATCAACGTCAAGCTGACGGTTTGCCTCGCCTATGTCGCATCGGGCCTGCTGACCGCGATCGCTGCCTTTCTGTTTTCCGCCCGGCTCGGTAGCACCGGCGCCGACACCGGCATAGGGCTGGAGATTTCCGTATTGACCGCCGTGGTGCTTGGCGGCGTTTCGCTGGGTGGCGGCCGCGGTTCGGTCGGCAATGCGGTGATCGGCTCCATCCTGGTGCTGATCCTGACCAGCGGCCTCATCCGCCTGTCGATGCCCGGCTCGGTCAACCAGCTGATCCTCGGTCTGGTGCTGATCGCCGCCGTGCTGTTCGACGCCAAATGGGTGAAGAACCGCGGCAAGCTGTTGAGCAAAGTCTATGTCTCGCCGACCTATCTGAAGCTGCCGAATTTGACGCCGCCGACCGGAACCGACGTGCTTGCCGTCAATGACAGGCTTGGCGCGGCGGAGCTCATAGGGCTTGGCGCGGTCGAAGGTCCCGAGGACGTCGTCCTCGACCGCGACGACAATCTCTATACCGGTACGCGGCACGGTACGATCGTCCGTTTCCTCGCGCCCGACTATGCGCGCAGCGAGGTCTTCGCCCGTATCGGCGGTCATCCGCTGGGGCTGGCCTTCGCGCCGAATGGCGACCTGCTCACCTGCGTCGGCGGCATGGGCGTCTACCGCGTCTCGCCGGACGGGACGGTGGCGAAGGTCACCGACGAAACCAATCGCAGCCTGCTGTCGGTGATCGACGATTCGCGGCTGAGGCTTCCCGACGATCTCGACATCGCGCCGGACGGGCGCATCTTCTTCAGTGAAGCGACGATCCGCTACGAGATGTCTGAATGGGCGGTCGATGCTCTGGAGGGCAGGGGCAACGGCCGGCTGATCTGCCATGATCCGAGGACCGGCTCGACCCGCACCATATTGCGCGGCCTGATCTTTCCCAACGGCGTCACCATTTGCCGCGACGGCCAGTCGCTGCTCTTTGCCGAGACATGGGCGTGCCGCATCAGCCGCTACTGGTTCGACGGACCGGACAAGGGCAAGCGTAAAATCTTCCTCGACAATTTGCCGGGCTATCCCGACAATCTCAACCGCGGCTCCGACGGAACCTACTGGATCGCGCTGCTCGGCATGCGCACCAGAACCTTCGATCTCGCCATGCGCAAGCCGGGTTTTCGCCGCCGCATGGCCAAGCGGATCGCCGCCGACGAATGGCTGTTCCCCAACATCAATCGCGGCTGCGTGCTGCGCGTGTCGGAAACCGGCGAAATCATCGACGCGTTGTGGGACGAGGCCGGCGAAAACCATCCCTCGATCACCTCGACCTGCGAGCACAAGGGCTGGCTCTATCTGGGCGGCGTCTCCAACAACCGCATTGGCCGCGTTCGCATCGAAGGCGCCGATCCGCAATGGACGGCGCATGACGATTACTGGGGGAAGCGCTGATGGCGGGGTTCGGCACGTTCGTCCGCCGGCTGTTTTCGGCTGATGATGCCGGCATCAGCGTGCCGGCCATGGACGGCGTCTTCAAACCGGACAACCGCCTGGAAGAGGCGGAGCGGCTGCTGTCGCTTCCTGCGATCGACAATCTCGTTGCGTCGCCAGCGAGACTGCTGTGCAGCAGCGGCAACACGCTCTTCCGGATCGACCTTGGGAGAGCGGGCGCTTCGGCGGTCGCAATAGCGGAGTTCGCGGCGCCGATCAGCTTTGTCGCATCCGCGCCCGATGGCCGCCTTGCCGTCGGCATCGAGGGTGAGGGCCTGCAAATCGGACAGCCGGGCACCTGGAGGCGCATCGGCTTGCCAGGCGGCGTGGCGTCCTGCCTCACCGCCGGGCTCTTTACCGTGGATGGCTCGCTCTACCTGTGTGTCGGCTCGCGCAAGCATCCGGCGCGCGACTGGAAGCGCGATCTGATGGAGGGCGGCAGCAGCGGCGTCGTGCTCGCCATCGATCCGGACAGCGGCTCCCAGCGTGAGCTTGCAGCCGGATTGGCATTTCCCAACGGCGCGGTCATGCTCGGCAACGGCCGTCTGGCGATCAGCGAAAGCTGGCGCCATCGTATCGTCGCCCTCGATCGGAAATCCCCCCATCCGGTGGCGATCGTGGAAGATCTGCCGGCCTATCCGTCGCGCCTGTCGGCCGCTTCCGATGGCGGCTTCTGGATGGCGCTGTTCGCGCCGCGCCGCCAGCTTCTCGAACTGGTGCTGCGCGAGGACGATTATCGCCGCGAGATGATGGCGACGATCGATCCCGGCGAATGGATCGGGCCGGAACTCGCCGGATCGGCGCGGCCGGACCAGCCGCTGAGCCAGGGCTCGGTCCGGCAGATGGGCGTGCTGAAGCCGTGGGCGCCATCGCGCTCCTACGGCCTCGTCGCGCGCTGCGACGACGGCGGCCGGCCCAGCGAAAGCTGGCACAGCCGCGCCGACGGCAGCATGCATGGCGTCACCTCCGTCTGTGAGCATGGCGGCAGCGTCTACGCCGCATCGCGCGGCTCCGGCACGCTGCTGCGCCTGCCCGGCGCGACATCCGGTGGAGCCCGGCATGGCTGATCCCCACGCGGCCGAGATCGTCCGGTTCCGCAAGGCCACCAAGGCGTTCGCCGGCAACGCGGCGGTGCGCGACGTCGATTTCACGCTGCGGCAAGGCGAGGTCCATGCGCTGCTCGGCGAGAACGGTGCGGGGAAGTCGACGTTGACCAAGGTGCTGGCCGGCCTCTACCCGCTGACGTCGGGCGAGATGCTGATTGACGGCAAACCGGTTGGCTTTTCCTCGCCCGCCGATGCCATGAAGCACGGCATCGCCATGGTGTTCCAGGAAACCAATCTCATCCCGTCGATGAATGTCGCCCAGAACATCTTCCTCGGCGAAGAGAGCTTCTTCAACCGGTTGCGCGGCATCAACATCAAGGCGCAGCAGCATCTGCAGCGGCTGAACTTCCATGTCGAGCCGACCGCGCTGGTGTCGACGCTCGGCGCCGCCAAGAAGCAGATGGTCGAGATCGCCCGCGCGGTTCACCACAAGGCCCGCATCTTCATCTTCGACGAGCCGACGGCGACGCTGACGCCGGAGGAAAAGCAGCACTTCTTCGCCCTGGTCGAGCGGCTGAAAGGCGAGGGCGCTTCCATCATCTTCATTTCACACGCGCTGGAAGAGGCGCTGTCGATCGCCGACCGCATCAGCGTGCTGCGCGACGGCGCGCTGATCGTCACCGACGATGCGCGCAATCTCACCCGCGAAAAAATCGTCCAGGCGATGGTTGGCCGGCAACTGACCGATGCGCTCTATGGCGACGATGCCGCCAAACGCGTCGCGCGCCGCCCGGGCGAAAAGGTGTTGGCGCTCGAGAACGTCTCGATGGGTAAGGCGGTGCGCAGCGCCACGCTGTCGGTCTTTGCCGGCCAGGTGACCGGGCTGTTCGGCCTGGTCGGTGCCGGCCGCACCGAAATGATGAAGATCGCGGCGGGCGTTTTGAAGCGTGACTTCTTCCATGGTGGCCGCATCACGCTGCGCGGCGAGGTGGTGCACTTCCGCGTGCCACGGCAGGCCGTGCGGCGCGGCGTCGCCTATATCACCGAGGACCGCAAGCTCGACGGCCTATTCGACACGATGGACATCGCCCAGAACGTATTCCTCGGCAAGCTGGCCAAAGGCTCCAACCCGGTCTCGGTAATCGGCCTTGGCGAAGCGCGCCGGCAATCGGCCGAATGGATCGAGACGATGAAGGTCCGCACGATCGGCGCCAATGCTCGGGTGGTCGAGCTTTCCGGCGGCAATCAGCAGAAAGTGGTCATCGCCAAATCGCTAATCCAGGCGCCGTCGCTGATCATCTTCGACGAGCCGACGCGCGGCGTCGATGTCGGCGCCATCGCCGAGATCCATCAGATTATCGAGCGGCTTGCCGATGCGGGCGCGGCCGTCGTCGTTATTTCGTCCTATCTGCCTGAAATCCTCAATCTGTCGGACCGCATCCTGGTGGCGCGCCAGGGCCGTATCGTCGAGGAGATGACCATCGACGAGGCCTCCGAAGAAAAGATCATGTATGCCGCCGTCCATTGAATCGCCCGGTGGGGATCGGCAGGCCACGATCGTCGAAGTCGGTCCGCGCGACGGCCTGCAGAACGAAAAGCGGCTGGTCTCGACCGGGCAGAAGCTGCGCCTGATCGGCATGCTGGCCGATTGCGGCTTCGCCCGCATCGAGGCGACGGCTTTCGTCTCGCCGAAATGGGTGCCGCAGATGGCCGATCATGATGAGGTCATGCGGCGCGCTGTGCGGCGTCCGGGGCTTATGCTGTCCGCGCTGGTGCCCAACGAGCAAGGTGCGCGGGCCGCGGTCTCGGCCGGCGCGCAGGAACTCGCGGTCTTCACCAGCGCCTCCGAGACGTTTTCGAAACGAAACACCAATTGTACCATCGAGGAAGGGCTGGCTCGTTTTGTGCCAGTGATCGCGCTGGCCGCCGAGCATTCCTTGCCGGTGCGGGGCTATGTCTCCTGTGCCGTCGATTGTCCCTATGAAGGCCCGATCGAACCCGGCGCGGCTGCGAGAGTCGTCGCGCGCCTGCGCGATCTCGGCTGCGCCGAAATCGCCGTTGCCGACACGATCGGCAGGGCGACACCCGAGCGCGTGCATGCCATGGTGCTGGCAACCCTCGAAGAAGCAGAGGCTGCGCGGCTGGCCGGGCATTTCCACGACACCGGCGGCCTGGCGCTCGCCAACGTCGATGCTGCCTGGGACCTCGGGCTCAGGGTGTTCGATGCCGCTGCCGGCGGGCTAGGCGGCTGTCCCTACGCGCCCGGTGCGGCCGGCAATCTTCGCAGCGGCGCGCTGGTGGCGCACCTTGCGTCGAAAGGGATTTCCACCGGCATAAATCGCGAATTGCTGGCCGGCATCGAAACCATGCTTGTCGAGGGTAAGTTTTTCGCCGAGCCATAAAACCACGACAACCCCGCAGCAAGTTTGCTGAAATCAGTGCCGTCCCGATCTTCGGGGCTGGCGTCTCGGAAAATGCGACACGAGCTATATATTGCTGCCTTGGCTGCCCGCTCGGCTTTAGCAAAATTTGACGAGGCATCGAATTTTTGGCGCGCGTGCCGCCCTTGTTGTGAACGTCAGTACCAATGCCCCGATCGCCTTCACACCGAATGGAGAGTGTCGGCGATCGTTCCCATCAGGTTCTGCATGTCGATCCGCATTGGCTGATTGATCGCTTTCGGCCCGAAGAGGTCCTTGTACAGTTCTACAATCAGGGACGGACTGGGCTTCCTGGAAGCTTTCGAACTTTGCGTCGCGCCTCAGCCCCGTCAGGAAGTCGATGCCTCCTCAAATTCTCCCCAATACCGAATCTAAGTGATAATTTGTCCCATAAGCACTCGCACCTCCGTCGAGACCATTCGCGAACTACATTCTCGGTTCAACGCACAACATCACTTCGCGCGAGTGACCGGCCTCTCAAGCACCGACCTATCGCTGATCCGCTGCAGCACTCTTTGCGGCCATAGCCGATCCGTTGTAGGCGTGCATCTGCGCCAGCTTCGCCATGCGCTGGGCGGCTTCTGCGAGCGCCGAGCAATGCTGCTTGAAGTTTTGCTCTATGATCTGACCGTAGGGTCCCGTAAGTCCCACCGCGTACATCACCTCACCGCTCGTCGGCCTTATCGGAAATGCGATCGAGCCCAGGCCCGGAACATGCTCGGCCAGGTCCATGGCATAGCCCTGCTGCCGAACCTCCGCCAATTCCCTGGTCAACTCCGCGATCTTCGTTTTAGTCCGATCGGTATAGCTGCGCAGCTCGGTCGCCAGGATCCTGTTCACGGTCTCCTGCGGATGAAACGCAAGGATCGCCTTGGCCGAAGCGGTCGCATTTACAGGCATGGCCATACCCGGCATGACATAGGTCCGGACCGGAGTATCGGGCGCGACGCAGGTGACCGAGCGCACCTCGGTACCGTCGAACTTCGACAGGAACGCCGACTGGCCGGTGCGGTCGGCCAAATCCTGAAGCGGTCGCTGCGCGAGCGTCGTCAGCCAGCCGCTATCCGGAGACATCTGTAGCAGCTGCAGCAAGCGATCGCCGAGGCGGTATGTCCGATTGCGAACGCTCTCGGCGGTGATCATCCCGCTTTCGATCAAGGCATGCAGCAGCCTGTTGATCGTGGTTTTGGGCAGTCCAAGCGTCGTTTCGAGCTCGATCGCCGTCAAGCCATGCTCGAACGGCGCGACCGTTTCCATGATCGAGATGTAGCGCTCGAGGGGACTGTCCTTGGCGCTCGGCTTCTTCGATTTCGTATTCAAGGGCACCTACGCCGATCTGACAATTGCGACTGCAAGAAGGTTATCGTTCAAAACAGACGTGAGGGGCAAGGTCGGTCTCTCGTTATCCCGCCGCGCCTCGAGGGGCTCCGTAGACTAGCCGAACGGCCGCACGCCCTCGGCTGTCGGGCTCCGCCAGGTAACCCGAACTCGAAATCTCCTCACGAGTAATACCGAAATTCGGTATTATTTCCATTTTATGGTCCCCTCGATTGACTCGCAAGCCAAATCCTGATTATCGGGATAAATACCGATTTTCGGAGGAACTTGAAATGGCTGAACTCCCGCGTGTGACCTACTCGAACATCGGGGTGGATTTTTCCCCTGTTCACGCTCACCTCGATGCAATGATCCCGGATTTCGAGAAGAACACACTGGGTCGCGAGTGGTCGACGCCGTTTGCGACTGGCGCTCGGAAAGAGATCCTGAGCCCTATCGACAAGAAGATCTCTCTCGGCAAGTTCCCGGTTTCAACCCCGTCAGACGTCAAGTCCGCGATCCAGGCAGCCCGGGCCGGCGCGAAGACCTGGAACCGTTCGACGCTGGACGATCGCCTTGCATTCGGCGCCCGCTGGCGAGAGGCACTGGCGGAGCGGAAATATGACCTCGGTTTGGCGGCGCTCTACGAGATCGGAAAGTCCCGCATCGAGGCAGTCGGCGAAGCCGAGGAATGCCTCGACATGGTCGAGTACTACGCATCGGAGATGAAGGCGAACAACGGGTTCGTCCGGCCCATGAACGTGTTGGTCGAAAACGAGACTGCTACGAGCGTCATGAAGCCCTATGGCGTCTTCGCGGTCATCGCTCCTTTCAACTTTCCGCTCGCCTTGTCGATCGGCATGGTCTCGGGTGCGCTGTTGACAGGCAATGCGGTGGTCTACAAGCCGTCGCCGGGTTGCGCGCTGACCGGACTGCTGATTGCCGAAACGCTTCGCAAAGCGGGATTGCCCGAAGGTGTTTTCAACATCGTGCTTGGCGATGGAGAGGTGGGGCGCCTTCTTGCCACCGATAACGGCATCGACGGCGTTGCATTCACGGGCTCCCATAAGACCGGCATGAGCATCTTCCGTCATATGGCAACGCTGCCCCACATGAAGCCCGTCATCGCCGAAATGGGTGGCAAGAACCCCGCCTACGTGACGAGCAAGGCCGACCTCGACCGCGCGGCGCAGGGGGTGGCGCGCTCCGCTTTTGGCCTGCAAGCCAGAAGTGCTCCGCATGCTCGGTCGTGTATGTCGACGAGAAGGTCAAGGCGGAATTCATCGAGAAACTGGTAGCGTTCGCTGGAAAGCTGGTGGTCGGAGATCCTCGTAAGGCCGAGACCTTTATGGGCCCTGTCTATGGCGACGCCACAGTCGGCCGTTTCCAGGCAGCGCTGTCGGAAGTCGAGGGCAAAGGCAAGGTGCATTTTGGGGGCGCCGCCCTGGGCCAGGGCTTTGCGAACAACTACGTCCTGCCGACGGTGGTCGAACTTGATGGTCCGGGCCGGCTGACCCGCGACGAACTCTTCATGCCTTTCGTGGTCGTCCGCGGTTTTGATAGTCTCGATGCCGCGATCGAAGAGGGCAACGACATCGCCTACGGATTGTCGGCCGGCATCTTTACCAACGACCAGAAAGAGTTGCGTCACTTCCTCGACACCGCCGAAGCGGGGGTTCTCTATGCCAACCGTGCGAGCGGCGCAACGACGGGTGCATGGCCAGGCGCGCAGCCATTCTGCGGCTGGAAAGGCACCGGGGTCAGCGGCAAGGGCGGTCTCGGCTCCTGGTTCCTGCCACAGTACCTGCGCGAGCAGAGCCACACGATCATGACCAAGTGATCGAAAGAGGTCGCGCCCTTCGTCGCGGCCATCCAAGACTGTCTCCTTCATCGGTTTACAAGATTATGCGCCACTATCCAGATTCAATGCCGAAGTCCCGCGAGATGTTCGAACGGGCCCGCAAGGTCATGCCGGGAGGAAACACCCGGACAACGGTCTTCATCGACCCGTTTCCGATCTATGCCCAGCGCGGCGAGGGCTGCCGCGTCTGGGACGTCGATGGAAACGTCTACTACGACTGCATCAACAATTTCACGGCCATGATCCATGGCTACGGCCATCCCGCCGTCACGGCCGCGGTGGTGGACCAGATGCCCCGGGGATCGGCTTTCGGAGCGCCCACCGAGAGCGAACTTGATCTTGCTGAACTGTTGGTGGAGCGCCTTCCGTCAGTCGAGCAGGTTCGCTTCGCCAACTCCGGCACGGAAGGCGTCATGATGGCGATCAAGGCGGCTCGGGCGTTCACCGAGCGGCCGAAGATCGTCAAGATCGAAGGTGCCTACCATGGCTCCTACGACTTCGCGGAAGTCAGCCTGGACAGTTCGCCCGCCAACTGGGGCGACATGCCTGCCTCAACGGCATACGCGAAAGGCACGCCGAAGGGAGTTCTCGATGATGTCATCGCGGTGCCGTTCAACGATACGGAGGCGCTGCGTGCCGTCTTCGACGCGCATGGCGACACGATAGCGGGTGTTCTGATCGACCCGATGCCGAACCGCGCCGGACTTATTCCCGCGCGAAAGGATTATCTCGACGCGATGGTCGAGATCGCTCATGCCGCCGGCTCGCTGGTGATCTTCGACGAGGTGATCTCGCTCCGCCTTGGCTATTCGGGGGCGCAGGGCCTGTGGAGCATCACGCCCGATCTGACGGCTCTCGGCAAGATCATCGGCGGAGGATTCCCGGTCGGCGCCGTCGGCGGCCGCGCCGACGTGATGGCGGTGTTCGATCCAACACGAGGCAAGCCCGCATTGCCGCATGGCGGCACCTTCACCGCGAACCCGGTGACGATGCGAGCCGGTCTGGCGGCGATGCGCGCGTTGACCCCGGCTAGCTTCGCGCATCTGGACGCTATCGGCAGCCTGCTTCGCGAGGGCATCACGGCCTCGCTTGCTCGCCATGTCCTCAACGGGCAGTGCGTCGGTCTCGGCTCGCTCTTCAAAGTTCATTTCACGGCGTTGCCGATCACGGACTACCGGTCAGTCTATCCGGGTGCGTCCGAACGCATGAAACTCGACCTGTTCCACAAGGGTCTGCTCGACCGCGGCGTGCTTTCGGCGAGTTACGGACTCTTCGCGCTTTCCACCTCCATGACCGAGGAAGACGCACGCGAGATCCTTTCCGCAATCGACGGCGCCCTCGCAGCAATCGCTCCGAAGCAATGACGTAGCGCGTCCAGCGCCGGATCCATCCGGCACGGGACGACGCAGCAACAGATGGAAGTCACATGACAGCTTCTCCTCACGTCGTCGTCATCGGTGCGGGTACCCTCGGTATGTGTTCTGCGCACGCGCTCGCGGAACAGGGCGCTCGCGTCACCGTCATCGACGCACAATCCATTGCGTCAGGATCCAGCGGCCGCTCGGTCGGGGTCGTTGGGACACAGCTCACGGATCCGTTCGAGATACAGCTGCGCATGCAATCGGTGCAGCGCGTCCGCCGGTGGCAAGAGCGCCTCGGTCTCGGCTTCAGCCCTATCGGCTACCTGCGTCTGGCGCGCACCTCCGAGCAGATGGAACTGTTCGCCCGCTCGGTGGAGATCCAGCGCGATGCCGGCTTCAGATCCAGGGTCTACCAGGCGAACGAGCTTCAGCAACTCGTGCCGCACTTGAGTTCAGATGGGCTCGAAGGCGGCATCTTCGGGCCGGACGACGGCTTCCTCGATCCCCACGAAATGTGCACGCTGCTGGCGCAACAGGTGAAGAAGCTCGGCTCCGAGGTTTTCCAGTTCCGCAAGCTGCTTGGTGCCGCGCGGACATCCGGTGGCTATCGGTTGGACACCAGCAAGGGGCCGATCGGCTGCGACTTCGTCGTGAATGCGGCAGGCGCCTGGGCGCCACGCGTTGCCGAGATGCTCGGACAGACGCTGCACATCCACCCCGAGCGCCACGAGGCGCTGACAATCCACTTGGACGCGCCGCTCCCGTACACAATGCCGATGGTCATGGATCTGGTGAACGGGCAGGGCACCGGACTCAACTTTCGGCACGAGAAAGCGGGCGAGCTCATCGCCGAGATACACAAGGTAAGTTCGCCGTCGCCCGAAGATCCGGACAACTACAACGAGCAGTGCGAGGAAGGGTCCAAGGTCATGCTGGCCGAGATGCTGATCGAACGCCTGCCTGATCTGCCGGGCGCCCGGCTCGGCCGGGGCTGGGCAGGCCTCTACCCTGTCACCGCCGACCACCGTCCCTATGTCGGACCAGTCGATCAGTCGGAGCCCGGTCTGATCACCGCGGCCGGTGCGGGCGGCTACGGGATTCAGCTCGCGCCGGTGATTGGGCTGATCGTCGCAGACTGGGTGCTCAAGGGCTCTCCCGCATCAATCCCAGGCACCGAAAGTCTCGCTCCAACTCCGGAAAGAAACGTTCCGGGCACACATACTGCGGCGGCTTGACCAGTGGGACACCGGCGTTAGCGCAAGGACAAAGAAGCCATGCCCGAGGCAGAAAATATCGTACGCATCAAGAACATCAACGTGATCTATGGCGGCCATCACGCCGTGAAGAACGTCTCGCTCGACATCACGCGCGGCGAGGTCGTGGCGATCGTCGGACCCAGCGGCGCGGGGAAGAGCACGCTGCTGCGTGCGATCAATATGCTCGAACAGCCGTCATCCGGCACCCTTGAAGTGGGTGCCATCCGGTTTTCGGTCGACCGCAATCTGTCCGCCGGAGAGCTGCTGAGGCTCCGACGTTCCACCGGGATGGTTTTCCAGTCCTTCAACCTGTTTCCGCACATGACCGTGCAGCGCAACATTTCGCTGCCGCAGATGCGGGTTCTGGGGCGCACCAAGGAGCAGGCGGACGCGCGCACCGCCCAATTGCTCGAACGCGTACACCTTACGGACAAGGCGCAATCCTATCCGGCGCGCCTGTCGGGTGGCCAGCAGCAGCGTATCGCGATCGCACGCGCCCTGGCTCTTGACCCCAAGGTGATGCTCTTCGACGAACCCACGAGCGCCCTGGATCCCGAACTCGGGCTTGAGGTGTTGGCCGTGATGCGCGAGCTCGCACAGGAAGGCATGACAATGATCATCGTCACGCACGAGATCGCCTTTGCCGCAGACGTCGCCGACCGCGTAATCGTCATGGCTAATGGAGAGATCATCGAGCAGGGTCCGCCTGATGCCGTGATCCGCAATCCGTCGTCGCCCCGCACGCGGCAGTTCTTCCGTGCCGTGGTCGATCGCAGATGATCGACCTGCTGGTTTCACTGCTCAGAGGCGTTCCGGCCACGCTGCTGGTGACCTTCGGCGCTTTCGGAGTCGGGGCCATCGCAGCCATGCCGCTGGTGCTGATGCGACGTTCCCGGTTGCTTCTGCTAAGCGCGCCGGCGCGCATATACATCGACGTTGTCCGAGGAATCCCGCCGATCGTCTGGCTGTTCATTATTTTCTTCGGATTGGGCAGCGGAGTGATCGTTCTCAGTTCATATCAGGCTGCCATCCTGGGCATGGGGTTGGTATCAACGGCCTATCTCGCTGAAATCTATAGAGGTGGCTTCCTGGCCCTCTCGAAGGGCCAGCGGGAGGCGTCCACGGCGCTCGGTATGTCGCGCCTGGATACGCTGCGCTATATCCTGGCGCCGCAGGTCCTGCGCGTCTCGGTTCCACCCATGGCGACCTTCCTTGTTAGCCTGCTCAAAGACACGACCGTGGCCTCCACGATCGGTGTCCGCGACGTGATGATGTACGCATCGCAGCAGGCTCAAGGCGGCGGCGGCAGCTTCGCGCCGTTCATTTTCGCCGCGCTTCTCTACATCGTGCTGTCCATACCCGTTGTCGTGTTGGCACGCGCCGTGGACGGGCGGCTGCGCTCAAGGGGGCAAGCGAAATGAGCGAGATGCTGGCTAACTGGCTGGACTGGTCGCCCCAGCTTTTCCAAGGAGCTATTGTCAGTCTTCAGTTGGCGGGCCTGGCGCTGCTGTTCGGATTGCCTACCGGCCTCGTTCTTGCGCTTGCCTCTTCCTCTGGAAACAGGCTCGTCCGCTATTTCGCGGTGGTATTGGTCGAGATCGGGCGTGGTGCGCCTGCACTCGTCGTCCTGCAGATGGTCTACTATGGATTGCCTGCTTCCGGGATGACCGTAAGTGCCTTCACCTCTGGCGTGATTGCGTTGGCGCTAACGACAGGCGCCTACACCAGCGAGATCCTTCGCGCCGGTCTGAACGCGGTTCCGCATTGTGAGATCGAGGCGGGCTGGGCGCTCGGCATGACCCGCCGGGACATCCTGCGCTTCGTAGTGATCCCCCAAGGAATCCTGTTCGCAATACCCGCACTGATGGGCTTTGCCATTCTCATCTTTCAGGCGACGGCCCTTACATACACGATCGCCATCCCCGAACTTCTGGCGCGCGCCTATCGCGTGGGTGCGGCCACCTACCTCTACCTCGATGTGCTGATCTTGGCGGGCCTGTTCTATCTCGCCATCACCGTCCCGTTCGGGTGGCTGGTCTCGTACACCGAACGTAGGCTGGGCAGCCATCTCGGCTGACCTGCAATCAAAAACCATCAATGTCAGAGGAGAGCACAGTGAAAAATTGGAGTAAGATTATCTCGGCCGCGGCCATTGCTACGGCCTTGGGTGCCAGCGTCGCGTCCGCACAGGATTGCAAGCCGCAGCACGTTTTCGAAACCGTGTCAGCGGGCAAACTCACAGTCGCGCTTACCAACACCGCTCCGTATTCGCTCGAAAAAGACAGCGGCATCGCGGGTATCGACGGCGATCTCGTGAAGCGTTTTGCCAAGGAGAACTGCCTGGAGATCGCTTATGAGATCTTCACATATCCAGGCGCGGTTTCCGCAGTTCAGTCGAGGCGCGCGGACATCGCGCTTGGCGGCTTCTATCGTACCGCCGCCCGCGCGAAGGTCGTCGCTCTGTCTACGCCGGTCTATCTCGACCAACTGTCCGTCACCTCGACCAACGGCATTGATACTGTCGATGGTCTGCTGGGCAAGAAGGTCGGCACCGTTGAAGGATATTTATGGGTCCAGGACATGGAGAAGCTTTACGAAGGCTCCAAGACCTATCCGTCGTCGCTGAACCTCGCGCAGGACCTTCATGCCGGTCGTATTGAGGCGGCGCTCGACGGCTTCGGCTCCGCTGTCATTCAGAACGAAGGACAGAATTGTAAGGTAAATGTGCTGAAACAAGATCCGCGCATCGATGCGACCATGAACCCGTCGCAGACCGCCTTCCTGCTGGACAAGAGCAACGAGGATCTTGCGAAGGCCGTTGACACGTCCCTAGAAGCTTACCGCAAGGATGGCGCGATCGCGGAAGCGCTCAAGGCTTACGGGCTGGATCCGTCAGCCGCAGATGTCGGTGACGCCCGCGTCATCGAGTAAGCCGCTGGTATGAAGGGCCGCTCCGCCTGTGCCTCCCGTTTTTAGGAAGAAAACCGAGCGAGGCGGGCGGCCTGGACGTTTGCTGCGCGGCTGCGATCCGAGCGTGTGCTAAATGCCTGCCGTCGACTACGTCGCCGCCGATGCCTACATCAATTCGGACGCCGGCAGGATCATGGCCTCGCCGGGCGACCAGATGTCGATTGAACCGCAGGATCCAGCCTGACGAATGGGACGTGGGACTGCTCGTCGATTGGCTTCAGCGCGAGACACTGGCGACTGTCAGCTCGCCGACCTCATCCAAGGCGAGGAGCTTCCCTCGCTTTACGCCGTTCCTGCTATGCAGAGCAGTGCCGCTGGCTCGCACCCTGGCTATAGACCTTCTATCAACGCGCAGTGTGCATGATCGCATCTGTGGGGTGCGGGAGGTTACGAGGGGAACACGATCTGGCATTTGAAGTTTGCTCCTAGGGCAGCGCCTGCTTTGACGAGCTTCGCCAACTCAAGTCTTGCGCCCTTCCGAGAGAAGATTGTCGCCGGTAGTGACGAAGAGCGCGAAAACTTATTGCGCAAGCTTGACTGCGGCGCTGGCGCACCGGCGGAAGTCTGCTGTTCGGGCTTCGTGCTGGCCGTTGCTCGCGCCAACCGTGGCTAAGTTCGCCGTCCCATCCACTCTTCACGCCGTTCAGCATCGAACGCCTGCCGACCCTTCGCGGCCCATAGATCTCGTGCATGCTCGCCTTCAGCGCTCTGCAATTTGTCGGCCGCCTATCCCGCTGGTTGCCTTTGCCAACGAGCCCAAGCCTCTTCAGGGCGATCCGCGCGAGATCAACCGGTTCGACCTTGACGGGCAGCCCGTGCACCGCAGCGGCATGAGCCAGAATGAGTTTTACGAAACCGATGTCGATGCCTAGCGTCATCGGTCCAGCACCTTGGGCAGCCCGGTCACGGCCGAAACGAATGAGCCGTTCGCGATCGAGAGCCGCGATGTTGCACTTGCCGAGATGTCTTTGGAGCATAGCGAGGGCTGCGGCCTTGGAGCGGCGAGGGGACTTGCCTACATCGCACATGTCGTCGATATGAAGGTCGATGAGTTCGCCGAAGGTTTTCAGGCGCGCTGTTCGAGACTTTGTCGGTGTCTCACCGCGATCGACTTGGCGCTCGGTTTCGTCGCCCAGCGGCGTGCGTCGTCTCGGCGCAGGAAGGTTTCGCTGACGTAGCGACCTTTGCGACGGACTTGGACACGCCAGGACCCGGACGAGAGCTTTGTGTAGGTGGCCATTGGTTCGTATGCGCTCCGTGTGCACTGAGAGATCGAAACGTGGCGAAAAGGGTCGTATTCTGGCGTAAATTCGCGTGACCTAGGCAGGTTCTAACGATTTGATGTTAAAAAAAATGCTGAAAAATCAAGATTATAGAGTGGCCATAGCCCCCATGATGGACTGGACGGACCGGCATTGCCGGTTCTTCCACCGCCAGCTGACAAGCCATGCGCTGCTTTATACCGAGATGGTGGTGGCCGACGCGGTCATCCATGGCGCGCGCGAGCGGCTGCTCGGCTTCGATGCGGTGGAACATCCGGTCGCGCTGCAGCTCGGCGGCTCGGATCGTGAAAAGCTCGCCGAGGCTGCCCGCATCGGCGAGGCTTTTGGCTATGACGAGATCAACCTCAATGTCGGCTGTCCGTCAGACCGCGTCCAGTCGGGCACGTTCGGCGCCTGCCTGATGAAGGTGCCGGACCTCGTCGCCGACTGTGTCGCAGCGATGAAAGCGGCGGTGACAGTTCCCGTCACCGTCAAATGCCGCATCGGCGTCGACGAGCAGGATCCGGAGCCGGCTCTCGATGCGCTGGCGGATGGTGTTTTCGATGCCGGTGCCGAGGCGCTTTGGGTGCATGCGCGCAAAGCGTGGCTGGAAGGGCTGAGCCCCAAGGAAAACCGCGACATCCCGCCGCTCGACTATAACAGGGTCTATCGGCTGAAGGCCAGAAAACATAACGAATTCATCGGCATCAATGGTGGAATTCAATCGATCGAAGAGGCGCGGGCGCATCTCGATCATGTCGACGGCGCCATGCTTGGCCGCGCCGCCTACCACACGCCCGGCATTCTGGCCGGCGTCGATGCCGCTTTCCACGGCGTCCAGTCCGAGCCATTCGATTTCGCCGCGCTGATCGATACGATGGCGGATTATGCGGCACGCCATATCGAACAGGGTGGGCGGCTTGGCCATGTCACCCGCCATATGGTCGGACTGTTCCATGGCCTGCCCGGTGCGCGCCGCTACCGGCAGATCCTGTCCACGGACGCGACAAAACCTGGCGCTGGCCCGGACGTGCTGAGGACGGCTTACGCTGCCGTCGAGTTCGGTGGCGCAGCAGCCGAAGCGGCTTGAGCTTCGGGGATCAATCCCTGAGGATCATGCGGTCGCCGCGCACGTCAAAACCCGACAATGAACCGATGAAGTTCATGCCGAGCAGGCTCTGGCTGAGCATGCCGGGTGCGGCGATCATCACTGACATATCCCTGCGCATGATGCCGCCGATCGCAATCTGATCGGTTTTCACGGCCGCGGCGCGTGCCATGCCGTTGGCGGTCGAAACCGGTATGGTGTAGTTGAGCGCCGCTGGATTGAATCCGGCGGCCTGCGCATCCTGCGACGTCAGCACGGTGCTGGTTGCGCCGGTATCCACCACGGCCCGGACCGGGTTCCCATTGATCAGGATGCGCGCTTCGAAATGGCCGTTGTCCGCCTTGTCGAGCGTCACCGTGGCGTGGCCGTCCTCGACGCCAAGCGCAAGCGGGCTGCCGGGAACAAGGCCCGCGGTCACCCGGCTGGCGACATCCTGCAACTCATAGCGATACTGGTAGCCGGCGATCAGCGCGAGTGCGATCGCCGCCCAGGCGCCGAGATTGCGGGCCATGGCGCCCAGGGGTCGGCCCGAGCGAAGCAGGCCGGCGCCGATAAGGGCGCCAAAGGCACCGAGCCAGATCAGCCGGCTGAAATCGTTGTTCTCGACGCCGAGCGTGCTGCCGGCGGAATCATTGAGCATGAGCAGGACTGCTCCCACCCCGATCGCGGCCATCAAAATCCAGAACAACCGGCTCATCCGCACCTCACGATAGCGCGTCGCGTTCGCGCGCCATACGGGTGCGGCGAGTTTCCCGGCGCGGCCGGCGTTCGACCGTCTCCAGCCGGGCCGGCAATTGCGCCATGACGCTGCGGCGCGTTTCCGTCGTCATCCCGATCCAGGCGCCGATTTCCTCGCGCGTGCGACCGCAACCGAAACAGAAGCCGGTTTTCATGTCGATCGAACAGACCAGGATGCACGGGGATTCGATGGCCGTCATGACTTTCTCTTGGGCTTCCATCCGGAATCCCTTGTTCCACCTCCACATGGTGCAACGGCAAAGCCAATGCAAGCCCTCGCGATTGCGCCCTTCGGGGCCGGCTTTGCGCCAAATGCAGGCCCATCATCCCGGAGGTTGTGCCAACCCCGCAAGGCGGCTATGCCGCTCACCAACTCCAGGGAATGATCGATAACAAGATGACCAGCGCACTGCCTTTCGACGATTTTCGCAACCTGTTGGCCAACCTGCCGGCGGCCGACACGGCAGCCGAGACCCGCGTGCGCACGCTGTTTGCCAAGGCCGATAAACCAGGCAATTCGCTTGGCCGCATCGAGGATACCGCCGCCTGGCTCGCCGGCTGGAGCGGGCGGGCTCCGCCCGCGGTGACAAGACCGCTGATGGCGGTCTTTGCCGGCAATCACGGCGTCACGCGCCACGGCATTTCGCCACGGCCGGTGGCGGCGACCGCCAACGCGGTCGAACTTTGCGCCGCCGGAGGTGCCGCCATCAACCAGATCTGCATTGCCTACGACCTCGGGCTGAAGGTTTTCGATCTTGCCCTGCACATCCCGACCGCCGACATCACCGAAGAGGCCGCGCTGGACGAGCGTGGCTGTGCCGCCACCATGGCCTTCGGCATGGAAGCGATCGCCGGCGGCACCGACCTTTTGTGTCTCGGCGATCTCGGCGTTGGCAAC